>JACKFF010000018.1 GCA_020632595.1 Nitrospiraceae bacterium
ACATCCACCACCACTTTGACGCGGTATTCGCTTTGCAAGCGGAATTCCAGCACATCAAACTGAAGTTTGCCGACAGCGGCCACAAAAAATTCCAGCCCGTCCAGACTTCGAAGGATTTGAATGGTCCCTTCCCTGGCGAGTTGCTCGATTCCCTTGTCGAACGATTTGCGCATTCCCGTATCGGTCGGCCGCACGCGGGCAAAGACTTCCGGTTGAAATTGTGGAAGCGGTTTATAATTAAACCCGTCCGCCACTGAAATGGTGTCACCGATTTGAAAAATCCCGGGATTGATTATCCCAATGACATCGCCGGGATAGGCCACATCGACCGTATTGCGTTCCTTCGCCACCATACTGTGGGGCCGTGAAAGCCGCACATCCGTGTTGGTCCGATGATGTTTGACCACCACATCCCGCTCGAATCTCCCTGAGCAGACGCGTAAAAAGGCCGTGCTGTCGCGATGGCGCGGATTCATATTGGCCTGGAGTTTAAAGACATACGCGCTGAATGGTGTATCCACCGGATCGATCATCAATTCACGGCCATCCGGGGCATCGGCTAAGCGACCGTGAGCGGAAGGCGCCAGGTCCACAAACGCATCGAAGAATGCTTCCACACCAAAATTGGTCATGGCAGATCCGAAGAAGACGGGCGTGACTTTTCCATTTTGAAAATCATCCTTCGAGAAGGGGTTTCCGGCGATATCCAGTAATTCCAAATCATGCATCAATCCATCCCAGATATACCCCGCCATACGGTCTTTCACCGAGGGATCGTCCAATGAGAGTTCCATGAGGTCCGGTTTCGCCGCCCCTCCTGCAGCCGTTTTGGTATAGAGCAACACCTTTCGGGTTTGCCGATTCACCACACCAAGAAAGTCCTGTCCGGACCCGATGGGCCAATTGATGGGACTGGCATGAATCCCCAATACCTCTTCCACTTCCGACATAAGATCCAGCGGAGCCCGTCCCGGCAAATCCATCTTATTGATGAAAGTCAACACAGGAATCCGCCGAAGACGGCAGACCTCAAACAGTTTGCGTGTTTGCGTTTCAACACCCTTCGCCGCGTCAATCACCATGATCGCGCTATCGGCCGCGGTGAGTGTCCGGTAGGTATCCTCGCAAAAATCCTGATGGCCAGGCGTATCCAATACATTGATCACAGCCTGTTTATAAGGAAATTGCATCGCCGAGGCGGTAATGGAGATGCCGCGCTCCTGCTCCATTTCCATCCAATCCGAGGTGGCCATTTTCCGGTTTTTTCGCCCCCCGACCATACCGGCGGTGCGGACCAGCCCTGAGTAAAGCAGGAGCTTTTCGGTCAACGTGGTTTTACCGGCGTCCGGATGGCTGATGATGGCAAAGGTCCGACGCTTGTTCGCCTCGGTACGAATTTCTTGTTTGAGTTGAAGTGTGGTCATACTACCTTTTGGGCGAAATCGCCCTTTCCACTACATTTTTTCCAACTGCCCCTGCGCCCGGGCCAGACTCAGCCGCGAAGCATTAAAGGTGAAGAGACCTTCTATCAAATTATCCCTGGCTTGCGCCACACGGGTTTGCGCATCCGTGACTTCGATATTGGTGGCGACACCAACTGCGAACCGCTCACGCGAGAGTTCCAATTCAGTTAGGGAGAGTTTCAGGCCTTCTTCCGCAACCGCGACCTGCTGTTTTGCTGAGCTTAACGTGATCAACGCATCGCGAACTTCCAATCCTACTTGATATTGCACATCCTGCGTTCTAATGGCTTCCTGTCTGACTTTACTGCGACTCTCTGAAATTCTGGCTTCCCGCATTCCGCCATCAAAAATCGGCACCTGCATCAACACCTGGACATTGTCGGTGGTCAACGCATTGGGGATTTGATTGCCAATCATCCCCACATCGCCCAAGGCCCGTATGGAGGGAACCCGTTCATTCGTCACGGAACTTAATGTCAAGGAGGCCAGGCGCTCCCGATTCTGCTGTGCCTTCAGTTCGGTCCGGTTTTCTTTCGCCACCTGCAAGGCCTCGCCTATGGATTGTTCAGAGACATTCACCAACTTCATTTCATCCGTGAGCACCAGCCGCACATCGAACGACAATCCCATGGCCCGAATCAAATTGAGTTTGGCACGATCCCGATCATTTTCCGCCACTAATAATCGCTGTCTGGCGTTTTCCAATTGAACCTTCGCCCGTGTCACATCCAGACTGGTCGCCATTCCGGCGGATTTTCGTTCCGCCGCCAAGCGCAGTAATTCCTTGTTCAACGCCACATCCGCGGTCCGCGCATCCACCGCCGCCTTCGCCCGAAGTGTTTCCAAATAAATCAGACCTGCGGTCGCCATGGTATCCCGTTTGGTGACTTCCGCATCCAACCCTGCCACATCCACTCCCGCTTTGGCAGCCCGCCATTTTTGAATGAGACTTAAGCTGAACACATTCTGGGTGAGAAAAGCCCGCATTTCGTAAAAATCCCTGGGGCCCACGACGGTGGCATTGGAACCAAACGACCCCGTAAAGAATCGCCGTCGGGCTGCGCCTGCCGTCCCTGAAAGATTGGGCAACAATTCACCGAGTTGTGTATTCGCAACGTCCTGCGCCTGTGTAATACGTTCATTAAACAAACGGACCGTTGGATTTTGATCGACAGCCGCATCCATCGCCTCTCGCAAACTCAATCGCAACTCGGGAAGGTCCCGGCCCGTTGCAGGTTCCGGGGAAGCCGCCCAGGTGACGGCACCGTTTCCTCCAAACACCGCAAGACACGCCACGCAAAGCCCAACCGCCTTCCAAAACCGACCTCCCATCATATCTTGTCCCCTCGCCTCCAGGTTACAATGCGCCGCCCGATGGCTGTTCAGCCAATTGAGGATTTCTGCTTTCTGACCACTTGCGTTGCGTATCAACGACCAGGGTAAACAATGCGGGAATAACAATAAGAGTGAACACTGTGGAGACCATGAGGCCGCCCAGCACCACACTTCCGATACCTCGATACAGCTCGGAGCCCGCTCCGGATGAGACCACAAGCGGAAAGAGCCCAAAGAGCGTCGTGAGTGTCGTCATCATAATCGGCCGGACACGGATTTTAACGGATTCACGAATGGCTTCCCGAAGAGGCAATCCTTGTCCCGACTCTTCTCCAAACGAATCCCCCTCTTCCGGTCCCCTCATGAAATTTAAAGCCTGGTGCACCACCAGAATGGCATTATTGACCACCACGCCGATGAGAATGACAAAGCCTAACATGGTCAGCACATCCAATGGTTGATAGGCGATAAAATTATTGACCAGAGAAAGCCCCAGGAATCCACCGGCTGCGGCAAACGGCACCGTAAAAATAATGACTAGAGGATAGAGAAAACTTTCAAACAACGCGGCCATCAGGAGGTAGGTAATGGTAAAGGCCAGCAGAAAATTCCATTTTAACGCATCATAGGTTTCGGTAAGATCATCGGCCGTCCCCGACAGGCGCACATTATACAAGCGTCCTAACGCCCCGCTTTCTTTCAATGGCCCGAGGATTTGCGTTCGAATCACATCCATCGCCTCTTCCAGCGCCATCTCAACCGGCGGGATCACCTGAATTACAATGGATCGTTCCCGTTCGATATGATTAATTTGTTCCGGGCCCGCGACTAATGTGACATCGGCAATATTGCCAACCGTCGTCAATTGACCGCCTTTGGTATAAATCGGAATGGAATTGAGCGACTGGGTCTGGTTGGCATATTTATCGACACCACGAATCGTAAGATCAATCTCATCTCCCTCAAATTGATAATCACTGGCCTTTGCCCCATCGACCAGGGCATCAATGGTAAATCCGAGCTCCTGATTCGTCATTTGCACATCCGCCGCACGATCCCGCTTGACGGTCACCCGGACTTCCGGACTGCCCAAATCCAAACTGGGAATGGGTCTGACCTGTGCCTCGGGGAGCACCCCTTTCACCTGACCAAACACCTGAACACCTAACTGAACAAGCGTGTCCAACTCCGGCCCGGTGATCTCAATATCGATATTTCGACCCTCGCCCAAGCCACGCTCGAACAGGCCGCGTTGTGTGATGATCCCAATCACACCCGGAAGGTCCGCCGTCGCTCGACGAAACAGGGGGATCAATTCTTTCACGCGGCTCGGATCATTTACTCGACCGCCCATAAAGACGGATCGCCCCCGTGCCACATAGAAAAAATTGGCAATACTGGGGCCATCCAAAGCGGCCTCCTCCGGGGAACCGGGCTTTGCATCCCAATAGGGGCTTAGGGTCGATTCAATCGGCTGTCCCATTTTGACAAATTCGTGAGTGTTATACCCCGGAGGAGGCAGCAGAATGCCAATGACAAGATTCCGGTTTCCCTGAGGAAGATACTCCGCCTTCGGTAACAAAGCCCAGCTTCCCAGTATCGCAAGAGAAGTGAATCCCAGAATCGTCACACTTCGCCAGAAGACACTGCCACTCAAACCATACACCATAGAACCCAAGGCCTCTTTGATACGATCCAACCAGGAATGCCGTCCCGCCGTCGAACCACTCTCCGCGAATCCCGCGACAGTCCTCGTACCCGGTGCCTGCTCCCTTTTGGACTTTTTCACCGTGGTTAACACCCGTGCAGACAAGGATGGTATCACCGTCATCGAAACCACAAGACTCAAACCCACTCCCGCACTAATCGCAATAGCGATATCCCGAAACAATTGACCGGATTGTTCTTCCATGAACACAATGGGAACAAATACGGCAATAGTCGTGAGGGTACTGGCCAGCACCGCACCCCACACCTCCACAGTGCCATCGTATGCCGCTTGAAATAACGATTTGCCCAATTCACGATGACGATAAATATTTTCCAACACCACAATGGAGTTATCCACCAACATCCCGGCAGCAAACGTCATTCCCGCTAAACTGATGACATTGAAATTCCGGCCCAACGCCCACAGCATAATAAACGTTCCCATCATGCTGATCGGAATGGCCAAACCGACGACCAGGGTGCTACTGCCCGTACGGAGGAATAAATACAAAATGGAGATCGCCAATATACTCCCGACGATCAAATTTTGCTGGACAAGAGTCAGGGATCGGTTTATGTACGTGGTTTCATCATAGACCTGAAATAACTGAAACCCCCGCGCATTCAAAATTTCTTCATTGAGCTCAATGGCGGCCTCGCGCAGACCATCCATGGCGTCCAAGACATTGGCCCCGGTCTGCCGTATGGCGTTGATTGCGATGGCTGGATGGCCTTTTTGTCGCACCACCACGGTCGGATCCTTGTAATCAATATGGGCGGTCGCCACATCCCGCACATACACCGATGCCCCATCACGCCTGGCGATGATGACATTTTCCACATCCTGGGGATTGAGATATTCCCCCACCGTGCGTACGACATACGACCGTTTACCCTCATCGAAATCTCCGGCACTGTAATCCCTATTCTCCTGATCTAACGCTCGAGCCAGATCCATAATGGTTAACGCTCTGGACGCTAATTTAGCCGGATCGACCGTCACCCGAAGCTCCCGCTCCCGACCACCATAAACATTCGAAGCTGCGACACCCTGGACCCGTTCGAAACGGGCTTTGATGATATCCTCTGCAAAATCCCGCATGGTTTCGATGTTGACAGGATTCCCTTCCAGTGTGTCTAAAATAAACCAGGCCATGGCGGCCCCACGGGTATCCGCGCTGCTTATGACGGGTTCATCCGCCTCAAGCGGGTACTCCTTGACCTGATTCAACCGGTTGGAAACCTGGAGTAAGGCGGTATCCGTATTCGTTCCTGTGGGAAATCGAAGAATGACTTTTCCCTGACCGTAGGAACTTTCACTGAACATTTTTTCCAGTCCTTCGACGCCTTTGAGTTGCTCTTCCTGCTCATCGATGATTTCACGTTCGACTTCATGCGGGCTTCCCCCGGGCCAAACGGTATCCACGGTAACTTCATGCTTCTCCACATCAGGTGCCAATTGAACCGGGAGCTTCAGCAACGCCACAATGCCGAACAACACCACTAAGAGCACACCCACTGCTGTGCTGACCGGATAACGGATGGCGGAATGAACCAGATTCATGCTTTTACCGGCTCCTCTAAAATCCTGACCGACTGCCCGGGCAGGAGGCGCTCATTCCCTTCCACGACGATCTGCATACCTTCTTCAATCGCTCCCTGTACTTCTACCACGTCCTCAAAATGGGCTACGGGGATCACCGCTACCTGGGTGACCGTGTTATTGGCCACAATAAAGGCGAATTCCTTTCCCCCTTTGAGCACCAGCGCATCCTTGGGGATCACGACCGCCTGGTAAGGAGCGCCCACCGCTAACTTCACCCGTGCAACCATTCCGCTTTTAATGCGTAAATCCTGATTGGCCAACACGACTTTGACCGGAAATGTCCGTGCCGACCGATCTGCTTGCGCAATGACTGAAAAGACTGTTCCTTCGACCTCAACTCCAGGCAGGGCATCGAACTCCGCCATCACCGGATCCCCGACTCTGACATCCCGCACGTATTCTTCCGGAAGCGGCACTTGCACCTCGACCTTTGCCAGATCTACCAATTCCACCACTGGCCCACCCTCCTCGACCCATTGGCCGATTTCCGTATATTCTTTCGTGATCCAGCCGGGAAAAGGTGCCACGATCCTTGATTTGGTGACTTGATCACGTACCAGTCGAATTTCCGCTTCTAATTGAATCAGCCGCTTTTCCAGAGCGCTTTCTTCAACGACCGCATCATCCATTTCTTTTTGAGTCACCAGTTCTTTGGCAAACAACACTTTGATTCGGTCCAAATCCTTCTGCGCCTGTTCATAGCGGGCCTTGGCCTCACGATGCGAAGCGACGGCCGAGTCAAGGCGAATGTCCAGGGTGTCCGTTCGAAGACTGGCAAGCAGTTGGCCTTCTTTGACAAACTGCCCCTCCTTACCGGGAAAGGCTTTGACCAGCCCCGCCACTTCGCTCGCCACGAGGCTCCGCTTGCGGGGTTCAGCTGTTCCCACCAATGAGACGGATCGCTGAACCTTCTTGCTCGAAACGGTTACAACCTTGACCGGAGAGGGTGGACGTCCCGTTGGCGGCTGGGCCGCCTCCTGTTCGCTGCACCCCTGCAATCCCTGCACAGCCAGGATCATGGCAAACACCAGCCAGATAGAGCTTTTAGACAGATATGTCATACGTTTACGTTGACCTTTTTAGGGTTGAAGTCCCGAGGCCGTCAAGCAACAACGACCCTAACCACTTGCCTTTGTCCACAAGCGATTCTTTGGGGCCTGACTGGAGAATCCAAAGATAGATGGTGGAGTTTAACATGCCATGAAACGCCAAGGAGGTATCTTTGGGATTCACTTTGCGGAATTCTCCCGTCTTGATGCCCTCCTTAATGAGATTCGCAACAAGATCAATCTGCGCCAAATACCGTTTCCACACCCGCTCGCCAAACGCGCTTTTCACCGTCCATTCAAACCCGCTCCACTCAGAGACATAAATACGGAAGAACGCACGGTTTTGATCAGCGAAAGCTAACTTCACCTGAATCACCGCGCGTAATTTCTCCTGGGCCGGGAGACGGCTGTGGGTCGCCTCTTCCAAAAGACGGAGTAATTCCTCAACCTTGGCTTCCACCAGAGAGATATAGATGTCTTCTTTGCTTTTAAAAAACCGGTACACCGTCCCCATGGCAAATTGGGCGGCCTCGGCGATTTCAGCCATGCTGGTTTTAAAAAACCCGTTCTGGGAGAACTTGCGCTCCGCAGCCAGCAAAATTTCTTCGCGCCGGGCTTCATATTCCCGCTGTTTTCTTTCCGCCCGAGGATTAGGAGTCGCTTTCATATATTGCCTTTTACTGAAATCGTTCTAATCGGCTTTGAATTCTAATTCTAAAAGATGAATATCCATTCCACAACATGAACCTCTGATTCAATTCTTTATCGGTCCCATTCTTCCTTCAGTGATGGGCAAAATTTACCCTGAACCCTAATTCTTGACCCAGTGCCCCGGCTTTTAATTGCTTAGGTAAAAGTGTCACATGCCCTATCCGAACAATTAGCAGAGGGAAAAGCATGTACAACGTTATCCTCAACTGCTGTCCTTGCACGCCTTCCATGATTTCATGTTGGTTTAAAAGAAAAAAAGGCGAGAATACTATTTGGACACGGCAACGAAGATCACACGATCTCTTCAGACGTGTGGGGAAATTTTGCTTGGAGCCCCACAAAGAAAAGATGAGAAAGGGAGACCGGCTTCCTTACATTCTCGGGAAGCCGTTTAACAAGATACTCATTTGAAGAAGCGGAAGAGAAATGCCCATCCGTTTTTATCAGTGAGAGGAAAAATGCTTATTCTTTCTCAGTCTAGATGGCTTGTGCTGGCATCCATTCAATCCGGTTGGTTTGGGGCGAAGTTCAATATATCCAGGAACAAGGTCTACAACGAAGTCTCTTCGCGAAAGGATCCTAAAAGCAGATTCCCGCAAAGAAGAGCACCGCCTATTAATAAGCCGCCCACACCCGTATACACGAATATTTCCGTGAGAAAATGTTCATGAGCCGGACCACGCCCGATGGAGGGGGCCAGAAGAAACATGGTCAGCCAAGACAGTGGATACAAACTGCTGAGGCCCAGAAACATTGCAGAGACTTTTTTGAATCGTGACTTCATTCCGGACAACATGGTGAGTATGATCAACCCCAGAGAAAAAGCGGCAATGCCCGTTGCATGGAAGTGCGCACGTTGGGCATATCGCCAAATCTTATCCGCACTTTTGGCATCATGAACTGCCGGATTCGCTTCGATACCCTGTTGAATATAATTCTTATACATATCTTCATTGAGACCGAAGAGAATTCCCATTCCCACACCAAATAGCAGGCCCAACAGCACCAGGCCCAGCCCAACTTTTACAACTTGAATCTCCCGGGTCATCATGTTCATGCTCAATCTCCCATCTTTCTGTCATAAATAATTTCTGCCAGTCGCGTAACTCTCAAAATACGCTTTGATCCAAGACATACATGCGGTGATGAGTATCTGCCCAATCCCCACTTACCCGTTCCCTCAACCCGGAGTTGGGGGATGGTGGATTACGCCTGCTCCTCTACCGCGGGCAATTCCAGATTGGCGCGCACGCCCCCTAAGGGGGATCGCTCCAAGTGCAAGGAGCCCCCATACAACATGGCGATATCAAAAACGATATCTAACCCCAACCCGCTTCCCGGTATAGTTTCATCAAGTCTGCGCCCCCGTTGAATGACGACAGCTTCCTGCCCCTCGGGGATACCAGGACCATCATCTTCCACAATTACCCGCCATTTGTCCCCGTCCCGCTCTCCACGAATCTGAACTTCTTGCTTGGCCCATTTGCAGGCATTGTCTATGATATTGCCTAACATTTCCTCCAAATCCTGAGCATCGCCATAAAAAGAGATCTCTTCCAGTCCTATCAAATGAATATTGAGAGCTTTGCCCTTGTAAAGATGATCCATCGAAAACCGCAGATCTTCGGCTATGGTCCCGACAGGGATTCGGATACCCGTAAATCGATTCGCGCCCGCCGTTCTGGCCCTTGAGAGATACCGATGCACCGAGTGCGTCATATTCTTCAGTTGTTCGCCCATCAGACTCCCCTGCTCTCCTTCCATGGCACGAGCCTCATTCGTCAGGACCGTTAAAGGATTCTTCAGCGCATGCGCCAAATTCGCGGTTTGGGTTCGAGCTCGCTCCAGGAGAGCCGCATTATGATCCAGGAGCGCATTCAATTCCGAAACAACCGGTTGCACTTCCCCTGGAAAACTTTCCGGCAGCCTGGCCGTTTTTCCCAATCGGGTTTCAGCCAAGGCCTGTTGTAAACGGGAAAGCGGGCGCAACCCGATCCGAATCTGAAAGAATACGGCACTCACCAATCCAACCCCCAATGCGGTCAAGGTGATCAACAACATTTTAGAAAATTCCATGACATCCTGATCAATATTGGAAACGGGACCTGCCACCACAAAGGTAAAGGAGGCTTGTGAATCGGGCAAAGTGACATTTTCAACGAGGCCGCGTAACGGCATACCGGCGGGCCCCCTGAAGATCTGATGTTGCAAACCGGTACCAATGCCCGGATCGACGACATCAAGGGTATGCTGCCACAGAGAACGGGAGCGGGCGACCAATTTCCCATTTTCGAGGATCTCCCAATACCAACCGGATAAGGGCCGGTGAAATCGAAGATTGGAAGGATTCCATGTCATCTCTAACCCCCCGGACCCGGCGGAAATTTCGCTGGCCGCAATATTGCCCTTGAGTTGATCAAACAAGAAATCATCAAATCGGCGTTCCACATGGGACCGAAAAAGAAGGATGAGCAGGACACCGACCACCACAAGTGTCACCACCACCCAGACACTCGATAGAATCAGCAGGCGCAGGGCAAGCGTGTTACGTTTCATGTACAAGCTCTGTGAGTTGGTATCCCTTACCCCTGTGAGTACTGATAAGAGAGGCCCCCAGCTTCTTTCTTAATCGATTGATTAAGACTTCAATTACATTGGAATCCAGATCAAAGTCCTGATTGTAGATATGTTCCGTGAGCTCCGTTTTAGATATGATGGCTCGAGGATGATGGAGAAAATACGATAAGGTACGAAATTCCAGGGCAGTCAACTCCACGGGTTGATCGTAGATGGTTACCCGCTGGCTACTCGTGTCGAGGGAGACTGACCCCCAAGTCAGGACTGCGGTGGCATGGCCCGCGGCTCGGCGAATGAGCGCTTCTATCCGGGCCACGACTTCTTCAACCTCAAAGGGTTTGGTCAGATAATCATCCGCGCCCGCCCGTAAACCCAACACCTTTTCCCGCCAGGTATCCCTGGCGGTTAAAATAAGAATAGGCATTGTGCGTCCCGCTTGTCGCCAACGTTGCAACACGGTCAAACCTTCACATTTCGGAAGACCCAGATCAAGAATCACGGCATCGTAGGATTCCGTCTGTCCGAAAAACTCCCCTTCCTCACCATCCCGGGCCACATCCACGACATACGCTCCTCGCTGCAAAGCCTGAGCTATCTGCCTGGCCACCTGGGGGTTATCTTCAACAACGAGCACTCTCATGGCATAAACGGGAGACAAACGATCCTTTTCATGGTGAGTGGTCTCGCTGCCCTTTGACCTTGAGGACCGCCATTGATCTGGCATCGTAATCGATTTTCAGCACATTGCCCTGAGGGGTCAGAAGCTTGACCTCATAGATCCAGCGCAGATCCTCCTCTTCTAATTCCAGCTCAATAATGATCCCCTCAAACTCCTTCTGTACTTTTTGAAACAATTGTTCAACAGGAACCACTTCGGCCTTTAATTGTTGATACCCGGGAATGTCGTCATCCGGATACGCCGGCGAAATAAATCCGAACAGAATCACCCCGAAAATCCACGGCAAAAACACTTTCTCGTTCCTGGGAATTTTCAGTCGATCAACGTTCATTTTCTCCCACCTCCTTTTCCCTTTTCGGACATCCGGAGAAAATCTCTCAGGAACAGAATCTTATCATGACCAACCTTACGCCAAGCTTAAAATTCTGTTACGCCCAAAATCAGGATATACACAGGACCGTCTCTCGTATCTTCACCGTAGGCACGCTCATGGGATCGATAGGCCATTGACAATAGCCGGTAGGCGGGGCAATTGGTCGGCATGAGACCACATGCGGGTATATCCTTGAAGACGAATAGCGGAAGGGCTGAAGCCCGAGATCCCGACCATCCATAACTCGAATTTCATTTCCTCCACCGATAGGAAGCCTACTCCCTCCATTCAAGGCCTTTCAAACTTTCCCATTCAGCCCCCACTCCTCATGCGCCCTGATATGCCTCGCGGCATTTCAAGAAAGTTTCGTCACACGGCCCATTCTAAAAGTGAATCGACGAAGGATCAGAATCCAAAAATTACCCGAGCTGCCGCAACTGGAAAGTGCTGATGTTCTGTCCGTTCCATCCCGAATCCGAATTGTATTTTTGCATGTTTGACTAGACGAACATGCAGTTGGGGCATCACTAACAGTAAATCAGGGCGCTTTGGTCGAGATTCCCAATTCATCTCTATTCCCATATGAAATGTTTTGGAGAATGAATACGTAAAGTTACTATTCACCAATCCCTCAAGATGCCCGTCAGAGCCGAGGTCCGTCAGTCGCACCCCCATCATATTCAGCATACTCCAATAGGTATTCATCCGATATCCAAAGAGATAGAGCAGGTCATTTTCGAACTCTCCGCCATCTCCAAACTCTCCAGGGTCATGTTCAAACTCTCCACCAGCATCATCAAACTGTACACGATGCCGATGGTATTCTCCGATGTATTGCCACCCATGTATAAAGCTGCCATTTTGGAGAAAATGAAATGTACCTTGCAATCCCAGTTTATAGCCTTTAACGACACCATCTTGCGTCGGCAATTCAAACTCAATTCCATAGCCATCTGCAAACGCATACTCAAATTCAGGATTGGCTCTAAATGCATCATCCTTGAAATTATATTGAAACAAGGTATTGAACTCGTAATCATGTTTATGTGATCTCATTGGTAAGACCAAATCAAAGACCATCGGTTCGAGGAGACCAGGAGAGGCGCTAAATGTTCCACCTTCAGATGCGTAGCTCATATTCGAAATAGTCATGACAAGAAGAAACCAGGCTGAAATTTTTGATCTTTTCATGCCTGATTTTCTCTCCGTCCTTTCTCCTTACATTCATTACCCTGCCCCTATCTGAAATCGCATCCTAACGATCCAACATTTAAGCCATGCTGAAATGCATTTTCAGCGTGGCTTCAGGATGCTAGGGGTACAATTCAAAAAGAATCCTGACAAGCTTGAGACACAAAGAAAGGAGGTTTGGAAAATATGCGGGGAGATCACCAGACCAATCATGTGTGATGGGTTGGTGTTGGGAGGATTCGTTGGGCGATTGGCCACAACAAGTTATCAGTGGGTTACACTTTAACTTTTAAACAAGGAGAAACATCATGAGTAGACACATTCTTTTCATGGCTGTCGGATTGTTCTTTTTCAGTACCCTCACCCTTTGGGCGCAATTCGAGGATCCAAGACACACCGGCGTCACGACCGTGTCTGCCGCTCAAGAGGCCGTTGATGATTCCCGGGTCTCACTGACCGGAACCATTCTTCGGCAACTGGGAGAAGAACGATATCTCTTCCAGGATTCCACCGGAACCATCATTGTCGAGATCGATCATGAAGATTGGCGCAACGTACCCGTCAATCCCAATACAATTGTCAGAATTTCGGGAGAAGTGGAACGGGATTGGTTAACAAAGGAAATTGATGTGGAACGGGTTGAGGTAATGGCCGCATCCAGTCAGGGCTCTAATCAGTTGCAACGACATGATTCCGATCAGACCGACCCGATTGACGGTGGGCAGACTTCAGGCCGGAGCTAAAATCTGTTCCAACCGTATTGAGGAGGAACTGTCTTTCAAGACTTCACATCCTCCATCAATTGATGGAGGGTGTGAGCAACAGTATCGCCGGAATGTTGACCCTCCTGCATTTTCGGCAACGGGTTTCGACATGCCATGGGAAATGAGCCGATTCACCGAGCAGGTCGTAATTAATTTTTGAGACATTGCAAATGAACATCAGGAGGGTATGGCCGTATGAACCATCAGAAGATCTTATTCGATGCGCTCAACCAAGGAGGACCTATGAACAATTGGTGCATTCCCGACAGATCCCATGGCTGGTATACGCCCGGACAAATATTTACCTGGCTGCAACAACAGCATTTTCAAGTTTTTAGCATTCTGTATAAGGACTCTTGGTATGTGGTTGGGGCCCGTGATCCGGACGGCACATGGGTAGAATTGAAGGCCACACCAAAAACCAGAATCATCATTACGTGGAAATTCCTGGAAAAATCCTGCTGAGATCGTTCGCAGGAAGAATGAGTGGCTGAACGTTGCTGAAAGACGCCGTATGCAGATGAGACGACAAGGAGGCTCGCTTCCCCTCGTTCGCAATTGGCCAGCTTTGGAGGTTTTGCACCTTTTGTTCAAGAAGTTGGGTGAAATGAATAATTTCACGGGCCTACTTGAGGTAGAAGGTGTTTCGAAAAATCTTAAGTCTACGTGTAGGGAATTTGGTCTTTTTTAATGGCTGGACCGAATGCCACATTCATTCATGGACCTCTAACATCTTTTGCGATCATTTCCTTTCATACTAAACTCCCTCCCCGTTTTGCCCTCCGGAGACGCCCCCTGACACAATAAATGCCATGACATCCGCACTTTCTGCCTCCAATGGATGAACTTGTTCTTTGGGAAAGATCAGAATATTTCCCGCAAAATTATAGGATTGCGGGAAATAGACGGCCACATGGTTGAGCAGGCCGAGAAATTCCAAATCCGTTCGAGTCACAAAGCCTACCGCTTCGGCATAACCACCGGGAACCAGAGACACCAGGACCGGCTGATCAAACCGACGCTTTTCCCCCATAAACGCCGCAATCAGATCCTTGAGCGAGGTATAGAGAATTTTGACGAAAGGGGCTTTCACCAACACCCGTTCCAACACATCCAACATTTTTTGCACAAACACGGTGGACGCATATCGGCCGGTCAAGGTGATTAACCCAACCGTGACCAGAAATCCCACACCCGGGATGGGAATATTCAGCCAGCCATCAATGGTCTGGAGCACCAACCACGCCACATACAACGTCGTCACGACCGGCACCAGGATTAAGAGCCCTTCAAAAAAATTCCTGGCCAGATCGTTCATATTAATATTGTCCCAAAATTTGGGTCGTTGTAATTCCATATCAGACTACCCCCATAAAAAAAAGTGAATACCCGCATGCCCAGCTCACCGGACACAGACATTTCGAAACTTCCCATTTTTCCTGCAAAAATCAGGAATAGACAGACCGTCTCCGAATGCAAGAATGTATCCCACGCCAAAAGTCACACAAACGCCGAGCGATGGTCAATATGAAGGATTGTGGGTGGTTACAGGAGACAAGGCAATGCAGTACAATCGGTCCAACACATTCTTAACAGGGAGAGCAGGCATGGCACAAAGCAGTTCGGGAGCGACACCAGCAGCAACCAATTCCCAGGAAACAGAAATTCTCTATGTCGTGATTCAACGGGATGGAAAGCAGGTCAGCGCGAAATGGGGACTCCATCCGAATCTCAAAGAAGAGTTGAAACCCGAAGAGTGGAAAGAGCTGACCGAAGTGATGGGAAAAGTCACCACACTTGTAGGAGGTCGTTTTTCACAAGTCTTGAATAAGGCTGAGGAAGAATCAGGTGGTACTGCGTGAACGAGACTGCCCGATGCGTTGACTCCAGATACTGAAGATTCTCCTGCGCCGGCGGGCAGCGGCATTCTCAATTTCTCTTCCCGTTCGACCCTCCAAGACTCTTCCGGCACGATCTCCTCACAGGCAGCTCAAATTTCGCTTCTGCACGTCGACTCTCCACCGTAAAAGGAAAACGGGGTCGAGAGGAGAGGTGACGCATCGGAATATTCCACTCACTCACAACAGATGGAAGAACCTGCACTGCATGGGTCTGTTGAAAAAAGCCGCCAGCGGCGTTCTCGCCATTTTTCCGTGCTCACGTACTAAGCGTACGCTCCGCGCGCAAAAGCGGCTGCGGCCTTGCTGAACGGACTTTTTTGAACCGACCCGG
Organism: Nitrospiraceae bacterium; assembly: GCA_020632595.1. NCBI lineage: Bacteria > Pseudomonadati > Nitrospirota > Nitrospiria > Nitrospirales > Nitrospiraceae > Nitrospiraceae bacterium. The sequence goes on from JACKFF010000018.1 coordinate 15,691, forward strand.
AGCCTTTGTTGAGTGATCTAATCCTGGGCAAATTTGCCCTTGAACATCTTTATTATTCAACACTCCCCTGCATTTATCGGACGGTGCATTATGCATGCTGACCAAGCAACGAATAGAACAAGCCGTTATGGAGTGGTCACCCTGAGGAAACCGAATGGTCTCGAATAGCCGTGGTCCTTCAACCCGGGCACAGCCCCTTTGTCATTGGATCAGGATGACAGACGGCTTGAAGGGCACTGCAATCACAATTGGCCCATCCAAGATCTAATCATCAAATTAAAATTTTTACCACCTAGAGGTACCCATTTTTCCGAAACCAGGTAACCGCATCCTCAATCGCCCCTTGGGGAGCACTCCGCGGATAATCCAACTCGCGCTGAGCTTTTGAGCAATCGTAATGCTGCATGTGCGCTATCACTTCGAAAAAAAAGGCAGGCACAAAGGGGGGCCGGCGTAAGAAAGAACGTGAAACCCACTCCCCGACCTTGGCTCCCCACCGGGCGAGAGCCAATGGAACCGAAAAAAAAGGAGGCGGCACTCCAACCTCCTGCGCAATGAGTTCGTTCAAGTCCTTTTGTGTCGTATTCCAATTTCCCACCAGATAGCGTTCCCCGACACGACCGCGCTCTGCCGCCCGGATCATGGCCGCAGCCACATCCCGCACATCAATAACATTCACCCGGCCGGGGACATACACCGGCATCCGCCCTTTCGCGATCATGAGAATATGAGTGCCGCTTGTGGGGTGCTGATCGTAGGGACCGAAAAACTCAGTCGGAATCACTACCACTGCGGGAATGCCCTGGTGAACCGATTGCAGAATCTTCTCTTCCATAGCGGCCTTGGCCATGAGATACGGATTGTTTGTATATCGGGTTGAAAATTGGCAGCTTTCATTGGCTGGATAACCGACAGTTTTGGGAAATCCTACAGTCGTGAGCGTACTGGCGAAAACGAGCCGGTCCACCCTGGCCGCACGGACGGCCTCTAACACCAGTGCGGTTTCTTTCAGAGCCTGCCCTTTGGCCACCTCAACCGGAATCGTCTCGGACGGATAATACCCGGCGGTGTGATAGACCACATCCCTGCCCTCACAGCCCAGACGCAAGGACTCACCATCGTTGAGATCGCCCTCGACACGCTCAATATTCAGTCCATCAATCGTGAAGGTGTTGCTGGTAGATCGATGCAACACACGAACCTGGTCTCCACGCTCAAGTAGCGCCCGAACCAAATTCGCTCCAAGTTGCCCGGTTCCACCGATGACCAACGATTTCATCTGAAACCCCAATCGAGCAATCCTGAAAATAATCCTCTTTCAAGCAAAACGAAACACCTTCCATTCGTCGTAGAGTTGGGATCCAACGCATACGCATACTTGCACGACTGTAGAAAAGAGATTGTCGAAAAGAAATACAGGAAAACGAACAGTCCTTACTGTCCAAAACCCTGAATGGCGTTCCACGCATCATTGCCTGGTAAACCAAAGGAGGCGGGAGAATCTGCCGTTCGAACCAACGAGAGAGTCATAGGAATCATATTGGAAAAGTCCTGAAAGGTTCCGGTTAAGGTTTTCCCATCATCGGACATCGTGGTTGCAGATTGGCCCATTGTTCCCAACACGGTCCGATAAAAAATAGATAATTGATTGCCTTGCAATTGCCCTTCTCCCTCCGCGGTGACCATGGTTCCCAACACACTGGTGGTCACTTCTCTCATGACCACCCGATCTCCAATTTGTTGCAGGACATAGGACACGGTCGGTTCATTGGGATTTTTCCAAATACCCGTCACATCAACCACGGTGCCTTCCTGGAGGGTCGCGTTCAACTCCCGGCGTTCGCCGGGAAGAAGTTCGACTGTCTTAGACCAAGGTCGATAGCCTTTCTTTTTGACCGCCACCTCGTATTCATCGGGAAGTAGTTGACTCACGACAACTGCTCCCTGTGTGGTGTTTCCGACAAGTTCATCGTCGACAAATACCTCCGCATCCCTGGGAACGGTGGTGACGACCAGCGCGGCCAACCTTTTTCCAGCGGAATCACCCGTATCGGGGGTGTTCCCCGGTGAAATATTTTGGGGTTCGATCCTGACTTGACGGCTGAACCCCGGCCAATTATCAACCGTAAACTGCGCAATTTGAGAAGGCTTGGCATTCCCAAACTGCCGGATAATTTCCACGATGACACCGATGACTTTCCCCCGGTAGAGCAAGGGTCCTCCGGAGTTCCCTTCTTCAACCGCACCGGAAAATTTAAGAATAGGACCGTCAAATCCAGACAGGGTCCCCCGGGTCACCGCCCAGGGATTGCCTCCAATCTGGGGAAACCCGATCACCCGCACTTCTTCGCCCCCGTGCAATTGACTCTGGGTATCCCACTCTAAAATCTGCACGTCATCGGGAAGATCTCCACCCACTTTCAACAGGGCCAACCCTCTGGGATCCCCGCCTTCTTTATTGATCACTTCAGCGACCAATGGTTCTTCTTGATGAGAATAAAAAGTGACGGTGATCGACTGAGGGACTTCGGCCTCTCCCTCAATGACATGTGAGGCAGTCACAATAAACACATGCTTTTTACCCTGTCCGGCGACAAAACCGGTTCCAACCTTTTGCCGGTTTCCGAATTCAGCCGTAACCTTGACCACGCCCTTTTTCAGCATGTCGATATCCACATCGGCCCACGCCGGTGCAGTCGGAAACACCAGAAAAACAAGAAAGCAGATTAGAAAACGGATGAGAGCCATCGGTTAAACCTACATTGTAATGTTGAAATTTACCGCAATCTTGGCACATCTCTCATGAGAATCCAATACCACATTCAAAACCTGAGGATATCAAAACTCGTAATCCTGGTATAAGGTCCGCCCCCGCCCACTGAATAACTTTTCCGCGCATGGGTTTACAGGTTCACACATGGCGCCACAGTTTCTGATAAAGGAGAGGAAATTTAGAGAAGAGGGAAAGGGCAAAAGGTTAGAGGGTAAAGAGTTAGGGGGTATCTTGGGCACAACGAACTCCGAGGTACGCACTTCGTCCCGCCGGATCGGATCTGCCCCGGTAGGCTGAGCGGAGGTTCCTCGGATTTTGGTTCCAGGAACCGCCCCGCAGGACCTTGAACTCCCCGCTCGAAGGGCCCTGAGGATTCTTCTTGGGACTGGCTTGATAATAATCTTCGGCATACCAGTCTACGACCCATTCCCATACATTCCCGGCCATATCGTAGAGCCCCCAGGGATTCGCCTGAAACGACCCGACAGGTGCCGTGTGGGCAAATCCATCAACATAGGTGTCGATGGCCCAGTTTATTCCAAATTCTTCTTTGGCTGATTTGTCCGCAAGATTTGCCACCTGATTGGAAGACCGGGGAAGCTCATCACCCCACCAATAAGAAGTAGTGGTTCCCGCACGCGCGGCATATTCCCACTCGGCTTCTGTCGGAAGACGTTTACCCACTCCCACGCAATAGGCCTTGGCATCCTCCCATGAAATGGACACCACCGGATGTAACTCTCGTCCCGAGGCAAAGACTGATTGCTCCCCTTCCGGTTTCTGCCAACTGGCCCCTGCAATCTCCTTCCATTCTTCTTGGGAGGAATATACCCATGCCTTGCCTTCTTGCTCTGCCATCGTCCTATAGTTGCTGGTCTGTACAAATTGTTGAAATTGTCGATTCGTCACTTCATGCATATCCAGGTAAAAGGCCTTCACGGAGACGTGATGCTGCGGATGTTCATCCTTTTCGCCCTCCCCATCTGGTGACCCCATTTGAAAGGTGCCTTCGGGAATCAACGCCATACCCGCAGGCACTTGTCTCACCTTTTCTGTAAACACTAATTGCCAATTTTTGAGTTCGTACTGGGCAATGACCGAGGGTTTGGCATATTTATAAGAACCCACAATATCCGTGATCAGACCGATGACTCGTCCACCAAACAGTAAGGGGGGCTCCAGAATTCCCCTCTTCCACCGGGCCCGTAAAGATCAAATCCGGTCCCACTAAACCGGTGATCGTCCCTTCTGCCACCGCCCAAGGAATCGGCACCATTCGTGGAAACCCAATCACCGTGGCTTTTTCTCCACCTGCGAACTGGGTTTCAGCATCAAACGTAATTGGTTGAATTCCTGAAGGAAGGTCACCTTCGACCACCAAGGCGGCTAACCCTTTGCGATGACCTCCTTCCATTCCTTTGACGGTCGCGAAATGCGGGTGCGCATCTTGATAAAAGAACACCTGAGGTGAAGGATCTCCCTCAATCACATGTGATGCCGTGGCAATATAGGTTGTATTCCCCTTTATTCCGACAATCACGCCCGTCCCGATCCGATTGGGATTTTTGGCAGTAATCTTCACCACGCCGGCTTTGAGCGAATCCAGATCTTGGGCCATCACAGATTGACTCCACAGAATCATCCCCACCCAAGAGAAAAATACCAAAAGAACCATGCCAGCATGAATTTTCACTAGGGACCAAATATGTATCATTCCTCTGAATCGAAACTAAGGGAGATGAGTTTTCCCATGATCACAGACCACCACATAGATTCCCCTCATTTTAGCGACGTTCCGGTGGAATGTCGTCTTTGTCCCACGTCAAACACCAATCCAACATAGACGTCCCACCGGGACGTCTCTACATTAAGACAGCAAACCGATTCTTTCCGTTCTTGTAGCGACGTGTCGGTGACACGTTCTCTTCGTTTGATAAGGCCTTGTCAGTAACGCCCTTCATCCCCTACAACCCCATCAACTTCCTGACGGGTTCGAACAAGGGACTGTACCGGATGTGATCGAAGAGGGTCGGCCGAAGATTCTGTGGGTTGTCAGGGGTGCCTGTTTTGACATAGCCGGCTTTGCCCTTCAAGTCCACCACCAATTTATGGCTGATCGGGTCAATGCTGATTGAAGTGATTTCAAAATGGGCCAGATGGTCCAAGGTCAGAAACGCATTGGGTTCCATCGGCACCGAGGGCATGCCTTGGGGACTCACATATTCCACCGTTCCTGCAAATCCCTCTGGCGGTTTGCGTTCACCGGTCCCGGGATCCTGCCAGGAAAAGTCTATGGATTGTATCGGCAGGACCGAACTGGAAATCGGTTTCTTGCTTGTGATGTCCTTTTCTTTCATCACCAGGACCAGCACCTCATCCTGCCCAAATAGTTCCATCGTTCCCGGCTTTTTCTCAAAAATAATGTGATAGGTCAGCTCCTGATCCTGGGGAAAAGGAATGGAAAGTTCGGGCGGCGCTTGTAATCCGATTTGAATAAATTGAACGGCATGTATGCGGGACGCCACCACTCGCTGTGGCCCCTTTTTCTTTCGGAATGCCAAGGTGACCGCATTATCATTAGAAACCTGCATCGTGACGAATGTCTCATCGGTCAGCACGATACTATCGAGTTGCCCCGCAACGGCCTCCTCATGATCCGTGGGTTCAATGGTGATTTCCGAGGCCATACCAGAGCTGCCCACATCAAATTGCACGGTTCGCCCATTGACGAGGATATCGAACCAGGCTTTCGGCGGATAACTATCCGACTCCAAATCATAGTCAGCCGGATCCGCAACCAACAGCCGGTCTGGACTGATAGCGAGTTTCCCGATATTTTCAACGGTCAGGGTCTCAAAGGCCATCGTATCTGTCAGTCGTTTATCACCCACGCCCGGCGCCACGCGAAATTCCATCCGGGTGGTTTCCACATGCACCGAAATATCCGGATCGACTCGCACAAAAGAACTGCCGATCAGCAGGATGGCAATAACCCCTCCCACCCCGGCCTTGCCCCCCACAAGAGCGGCCAGTTTTCCGAGAAGCGAAGGTTTGGTTGAAGAGGCCTCAGGCAGCTCCATAGGCTTCCCCTCTAATTTGGCACGGATGACAGAGAGGAGAATTTCAAATTCCTTGGATCCGGCCGTGCCTTCCCACCCAAGAAAGCACAAGGCCTGAATACCGGTAAACGCCAATGGGATGGCATTGGCCTCCAGCATGACCGGTACGACCTTTTTAGTATTCAGGGCTTCCCGCGCCTCTGCCCGCACCCACCGGGAATCTTTAGCGTGAGCGGTCCATAACACGACGACGCATTTCGCGGAGGCCAACGCGTCTTCAATCGTTTTATCCCACTCGCTTCCCACTTGAATCCGGCGGTCCCACCAAACCGATACCCCGGATTGCTCCAAGGATACAGCCAATTGTTGGGCCAAGGGTCGATCCTCGCTGGCGTAACTGATGAACACGTCCTTCATGGCTGATGGGGAGCCTCCCATTACGGGTTCACAATTGGCTGATGGTAGAAATGAATCTCTTTGGAAATGGGTTGATTGGAGGAAAGAGCAAATCCGCTGATGTCGAGTTTGTAGGAGCCTGGCTCTGCATCTTTGGCGTCCCAATGAATCGTAAAGGGAAGACCGGCACGTTTTCTCCGGAAGAGTTGTCTCTCAACTTCCTTGCCGGAAGCCTTGTGTGTCATGGAGGCCAGAAGTCTCGCATCTTCTCCCGTTTTTAAAGTAAAGAAATACCCTTCAATTTTCGATGGCGCATCCTTGTGATAGAGCACCGCAGGGGCCACTCGCTCTATGCTGCTCGTCGACTCCGCATCCAGGCGAACCAGTGCCCCCAATTCATAGAGGTCAAGTTTAGGAGTCAGGTGTTGCAAAACAGGATCCGTCGGCCAGGCAAAGACATTCTGAAACCCCTTTTCCCAGACCCGGGCAGGTTCCACCTTATCCAACCAATAGTAGGTGCGATAATCCAGTTCGCGAACGGTCAGATACACCGCATGCTCATTGTCTAAATAAAATTGAAGCTTCACCGCATTCGGAAAATTGTCAGAGGAAACCGGTTCCCGGTAATCGGCCAAAACTGAAATCAATTCGATATTCAATCCCGAGACCGGTTTCGGTTTGACGCCTTCCTTCCAATTACCTAAATGATCCTGACTCCGGGATTGATATTGAATATCCAGTTGGGCCCAGGGTAACGATGGGACCGCAGCGATAAAAACCAGAATCAGAAATGATCCTAAAAACCCTTTTTTCATGCCTGCGACTCCTCCGCGTTTTGCAGGGAACCTCTTCCGTAAAGTGCGTTCAATTGAACAACCCCCATGAAGATAAGGAGGAGTCTACCGCGGACGAAACAATGAATCTAGCGGAATACCTGCATCGGAGCGGAAAAAGAAGTTGGACGAAAGATCACGAATGCTATTCAACATATTTTCAGCTTAAACAAATTTCCCCTGGGCCAGCTGCTCCACCTCAGCTCAACATGCCAACGCATGCGGAAGGCGTGCTCTCCTGCGAATGCCGGGCATGGGTAGATTAAGCAGGCCATTGATCCGATCCCTGGTTTGCATTTTTCAAAATGTAACCGACTTTTTGTTTAATTCGACAGGATTCCAGAAAGCGGATTGCACATGGACACGAAGCCTATTCTTCTCAAGCGGGCGTTCAATTAAAACGGTATCAGTCAGGCTGATTTGGGCAAGCACGGGCTCCAGGGCTTGCAAGCCGGGACACCTGTGAACACTGTGACCAGATCTCAAGTTCCCCATAATCCGTGGTGAACCCAAAGGCCCTTCACACACCAGACAAGAACAAACGGACCGGCCGGATCAACCAGGTCCGTTTGATCGGGAGCTATAAGTCGAAGGATCGCATGGTGTTGAGAAGAATCGCCGGTGCTTTGGACAATTTCCCAAGGGGACACCTGAAGGAATCGACTTTTATCTGAAAACCCCATTACGATTCAGGCTCGCCATTTCCGCCACCATCGGACAGCAGACTCTCACGTAAGCTTTTCAGTCCGGCGCTCAGCTGTTGACGAATGTTGAGAGGGGCCTGAGTGGCCACCATCGATTCAAAGAACTTGATGTTTTTGATAATGGAGTCCATTTCTCTGGCCGACCCTCCCCGTCGGTTGGCCTCAAGGTATCCATTGAGAATTTCCTTTTGATCGTTGGCTGTCAGACGCTGTGCATATAATACCTCGAGCAGTTTGTGATCAGGAGTCAGACTCATACCCCAGAAGGATTGTCCTTTCCCGGTTAATTCCTTTGCATACGTTGATAATTCGGCAAGCCCCTCCGCGAGAGGATCAGCTCCTTTTGGCTTTCCGCGTCGCGTTGACCGTCCTTTAGGCTGTCCCCACGAGAGCACAATTTCAGCCGCGAGCCGGTTTCCCAGGGGATAATACACATCATGTCGCTTGGCATCCTTGCCAATGTTATAGCCCTCCGCATAACAATGCTTCATCTCCAGTAGGGCTTTCCGTTGCTCCGCCTTCGTGGTGAGAAGCATGGCTTTTCCCTTATAGAGCTTACCTTTGAGAGCATACCGTTCCTGTGTTTGTTGGATCGCGAGAAGGCCCGCGAGTATATGTTCCGCATCCTCAAAGAGTTCCTTGATTGGAAAATCTTTTTCCAGTGGGTCGAGCTTTTGTGCAGTGGGATCTCCCTGCCTTTCGAGACGCTGGAGCGCCCATCGGACTTTCAGGTTGGCTAACTGTTCCAGCGACTCCACCGTCGCGTCGGCCGGTTGCAGGATCCTCCCTCGATCATAGTATCGAACCGCCTCCGCGAAGAGGCCCAATTCCCCGTAGGCTAACCCCAGTGCCGCACACATGGCCGCAGAATCCGTCCACCCTTGTCCGACACCGGCTACCAATTCTTGCAATCGGCGTCTTAACCGGTCTGCATCCTTTTGCCCGGCTGTTTTGGCCTCTTGAACCAGGTTGTACAATTCCACTCGCAATTCAACAGGAGCCACCATCCGGCGTTGTATCCCCATGCTTTTCGCTCCGACGTTTAGCGAAAAATCCGGATCCCCATAACATTGATACGCACCCCAGGTATTGGATCCGCCCTGGCGAAGGAAAATCTCCTCACGCGCCAGCTGCACGGCATCACCGAAGGTCCGGTTTTGGAACATCTCTTCATAGAATTTCTTGGCGAAGGTTTTAGCGGCCATGTCGTCCACAGCCCAACCTGCCGCAACCACCGCCCGCACACCCATGCGAATCAGTTGGGTCCCGAGGTTTGAAGCGAGTTGATGAAATGGAATGTTCGACTGTTCGGCACTGCCTTTGGTTTGTCCCAGATGGCAGCAATTCAAAAATACCAACTCAGGCACATACCGCATTTGATTAATTTCGGTCGGGGTCAAAAACAGGCCTTCCCCTAAAACCATTCCCGTGACCATCTTGGGTGGCGTTCCAGGGACCTTCTGAGAGTCTGCCGTGCCTTGCTTGGCAGGGTCATCTTCTATTGGAAATTCAAAGACACCATGCGCCGCACAATGCACAATGCGATAAGGTTGCTTATACAGGGCAGTCAGAATCGCATCCGGTGTCGCTTCCTCCTCAACAAGTTCCACCACATCCCGGTACCCCTGGTGACGAATGAGTTGCGCCACTTCCCTCGCTTCGGCCGCGGCACCCGGCAAGGGAGCAAATTTTCCGGATGGTTCGTGACTCGTGGGGTCCCCAATGACCAATGCATTGAGAGCAGTCCCATGGAGGACCTTTTCACGGAATTGAGGAACGGCCAGTTGCCGGACCATCCCGGCCTCCACCGCTAATGGACGGGAGTTAGGATCGTACTGATTGTGCAACAATTCCCAGGGATAGGCGGCAGACTTCTCGTCCAGCACCAACACCATCTTGCGGCGGTCCGGGGCATATTCCTTCAGCCGATTTGGAATGATGAGTTCAAACAGGGTACTGGATAATTCCAGATCATTCTGTGTGGTGGCCATGGCCCGTTCCAAAAACCGTTCAATGAGTTTTCGTTGTGCCGGCTGCAAGTAGGTTTCCGCCCGCGCCCGGTTGGTGAGGGCTTCGAATTTCAAGGAGCCGTCCTTTTGGGTGGCAATGCGCAGTCGTTGCCACCAGCCTTCATCTTCATCAAAGGAGGCCCGGCGGCGCCCCTCAACCCCTTCGATCATCACTTCATCGATTTGGAAATGTTCACGAAAATCCCGTGATTGCCCCAGTTCCAGGAGCGATTTCGTGGCTTGAATGGCCCGATCCTGATACAGCTCGAGTATCTCGACCGTCTCAATGGAGGCCAGGAGATTGTCCTTATTTGGAGTCTCCTCTTCGGATTCAGGTATCGCAGTCGGTTCCAGTCGATCCAACCGCCGATTCGCCTGAAGAACTCCGCGAAGAAGGGACTGCAAGGAATCCACCAGTGACAATCCTCCCGCACCCGTCCCGATCAGCAACATGGTCAACGGGATTTTCAGTCTTGGACCACACGAACCATCCACAGCGGTGACACTTCGGCGTTCCCGCTCAACCTCGATACATTTGAGCGCATAGTTGACGAGCGCATCTGTCATGGTGCTCGTTAACCCGCCAGGGGTTAATTCCCCGACCATGCCCAATCCCACGACTATTGCCCCTGGATGGGTGCTTCCCGGATGACAATCCCCATCGTTTAACACCACGGCAGAAGTATTCAGTTTATCCGGATAGAGGCCCAAACACTGTCGTTCACGCAATCGACCATTGAGTTGCCGGTCAAGATAGGCCTCGGCACTGACAATCGTGTCTCCTTCATAATGCCCCACCGCCACAGGAGACGATGCGCGGGACAAATTGCCATGGACCATGGTCACCCTAACTTTCCGGGTAGGCGGTGTTTCCTTTTTGACGCGCGCGGAGCCCAATGCGGACGCCACGAGATCCTCCTCGCTGGGATACATCTCGAGCCGAACCTCGGGGAGCTCAAAGGGGACAACGGACACCCCCCGACGAACGGGAGGCACGTGGGACAACTTCGTGGTGGCCCCGGCATTCAATAAATCAAGCAGACCATCAAACGCTTCCGGAGCATTGGCCAGATCACCATGTTCACTGTCCACATAATACGTCCGGTGCTTGAGTGCTCCGGGAATGCCGGTATCCCAGGGAACCCGCCCATCCCCAAAGGGGGTCGCATCAATCCGTATTCGCCGCGTGGCGGGAGCCGAAAGGTCAATGGAGACATCACACGGTGTCGCATCCGCACGCCCCGCGACATAGATCATCCGTTGAGGGTCAATCGGGCTGGCCTGAATGAGTTGTTGAACCTTGGAGGCTTCAGCCAGTTGCGCGGCATCGGGCACGGGCCATTCGATCCCGGCGGTCTTTGAGGTCGCCACTTTGGCCCCAAATACCCCTCGTGCCCGATCTCGATCATGCTCCAGGAGTGACTTCCAGGTTTCCGCTTGATAGACATTAAGGGAACCGGTATGCGGGAGAAGCTGCAACACCCCGTCAAATCTGGAAATAATTCCCAGTAAGGTCGATTGGGAATTGGTGATATCCAGAAGATCTAACATTCGCACCAGGGGATCACGCCCCATGAGCATTCCCGTGATGGCATGCGACCCCTCATTGGGAGTGCCCAGCATGATGAAGCGGGCACCGGGATGCCGGCACATGCGATCCCACACCTTTTTCCCCTCCTCCGTCGCAATCATAACTCGGACAACCAATCCGCCCATGGAGTGCGCAATGATCCGTACCGGTTGTCCGACAGCTTCCTGTGCCTTGACCGTATCCTCTAAATCTTTGCGAAACCGTTCAGCGAGTTCGATCAGCGATTTCCGCCAATCATAGGGAAAGGGTTTGACGGTATGAGAATTGGCCAAATACCTGATGAGGTCCTTGTAGCCACTCCCGATAGGTTGATCAGCCACCACATTTTTTGCGGTATACTTCAGCTTTTTCAGGCCGCCAAAGGCTAAATCCAACTTATCCAACCAGACCCGGTCTTTTCCCACCCTGAGTTGACTACCCATGGTGCCGGGTAGGACATAGACAAACGGTTGTGGAGATCCGACGGCGCGTTTGCGGTAATCATCTTCGGTCACTTCGGAAGGCTCGCGCTCCAGTCGGTGAAAGAGGGGATGGGGCGCGTTCTTGGTGAGGGCCTGCATCAGCCGATTCGCCGTATCCGGATTGCGAAAATATGAGAAATGGTTGACATCCTTCCCGGTATCGATCCAATACTGAATCTCTCCCGTCCGCTCCGCCCCGCCGAACATCGCCGGTGTATTCACGACCAAATCATGATCTTCACGATAGAATAAATCCGTCACGAATGTTTTGAGACGCCCCAGCACCCCTTCCCCGGCCACATCTCCGCCTAAAACATGCAGATCCGCCATCGACCGGACTCCCGGTCGATTGAGAAGGCGAACCAATGGCGAATCCGGCATCTGCGCCTCCAACCCTGGCAACTCTTCCGGCTTTGTCCGGTTTTTCACCACACCCAGCAGGAACGCAGAGAATCCCTCAACCACCGGATTGCCCTTCAGTCCCGGGATCGCCTCAACCACGTTCAGGATAATCGAGAGATATCGATCCAACCGGCCACTCGCCAGGGTGGTGCCGCGGGCTGGACAGCCCACCCGCACAAATCGCTCAATGACGAATTGCCGTTGTTGGAGCAGGTGGCCGAGTTGCTCCAACTGCTTTAGATCGTCCTTCCGATCCGGTTGGGAAAAGGCCTGGAGATCATCCGCGTCAAAGGGGAATCGGCCCTCCATCATGCTGCGACACAGCAATTCCCCGACAAGCCCCCCACGGGAATGTGAGACCAGGTGCAGACGAGCCCCTTTGGGAAAATACCCGGCAAGTTCCAAGGCGTTTTGGACGGGATTGTGAGAAAGGGTGCGATGTTGAAAGGCCAGCACGCGTTTGGGGTAATGCATCAGAAGTTGCGCCATAAGCGGATTGGCCCCGTCTTCCCATAATCCACCGAAACTGCCCTCGGTCGACGAGGCTGTTCCGTGAATGAAGACCAGCCACGGGGTATCCGTCCTTTCCTTTTCCAGGGATTTGATCCGGGTGTAATCAGACGACTCTTTTCCTTCCCACCGATAGAGACCCGGACCCGGCTTCAACACACCCTCGACCTTATCCTTAATCAGGTCCGTGGTCGCGCCCACGGGGTCCAGGCCAAAAACTTTGAAACCTTTTATCACCCAATTCCCGACGATGCCCCGACTGGCGGCCCCAATAGGCAACATACCGGGCAGTTCAACCACGTCACCCGCAGGCCCACGGCTGGGTGTCAATCCAAAATCCTTCTCCAGATCATCCGCACGCACCCACAATTTCATCCCCTGATCCAATTCCAGTTGAATGAGATCGTCTGAACTCAGATCATCAATTTCCAGAGGTGATTGGCCCGCGCGAGCCCGTTGGACCCTGGCACTATGCTTAAGGGTAACCAGGTCATTCAGATTGGCAGGAAAATCGGGAATGGTGGATTTCCCGTCGAGCGGCTCACGCTGTCCATGAACGATAAGACGTTTCATTGTTTATTCCTCACATGATGTTGTTGGCATGGCCATCCATGTTTCCCGTCGAAACTAGCAGTTCACGATATATGCCGAGGATCATCAATATGCGTTCCATTCGTTTGCCCATCAAAGTAAGGCGGAATGCCATTACAGCAAATCCGTCGAAAAATTCCTACCCATCGGCCTGTACCGCCGGTGAAACACGGTTGAACGTATCCCCGATAGACATCCCGCCGTGACGTCTCTATCTGAGATCGGTTGGTCCCTGTTCAGCGAGGGGGTAGGATTTTCTCTTGTCGCGACGCATCGGTGGGACGTTGGCTTCGGTTGCTAGAGGAGCGTCGATGATGGGGGGCTTTGGAATGGATTCCGGCTCATGAGGCACCCGGATTGATCGGAGGAATTTTGGTTGGGAATGGCTTCTGACCCGTCACCAACAATTTCCACGACAACTTACCAGGCGGTTTTATCGGGGTATTGGCGAATGGTCTCGTCTTTGGTGAGCAGGATGAGTTTTTCTGAAATCGCCTGGCAGATTAATACACGATCAAAGGGATCGCGATGAATCCATGGGAGGTTGACGTGAGGCTCACAATGCCGTTCATAGATCGGCAGATCGACAATTCGATTGATCTTTTTTTCTTGTTCTAACAAGCCTTGCCACCCTTTTTGAAGCTTGAGTTTTCCTAACGAAAGCTTGACGGTGAGTTCCCAATCACTGGCCGCACTCCAAAATAATTCGTATTTTCCATTCTTTAAAATTTGTTTCGCTCATTGGCTTAATTCATCAGAGTCTTCCAAAAACCAGAGCATGACATGCGTATCGAACAGGTACTTCATCCCGGAGCATCAGGGAATTCTTCGAGCGACTCATCAAAATCGCTTGAAATATATTTCACAATACCTTTGGCTCCACTGAACGTCCGTGTTTTTTGAGCCTCTGGAATAGGCACTATTCTTGCCACTGGCTTCTTCCCCTTGGCCACAATAATTTCCTCCCCGGCTAAGGCTCGTTGAATCAGCTTCGAAAAATGCGTCTTGGCTTGATGAATGGTGATAATGACCATAATCCTTATTCCTAAATGGACTTACTCATTTAGTCAAGTTCACTGCTACCCTTTGTTTTCGTGACACACAGCCCGCATAGACGTCCCACGGGGACGTCTCTGGCGGTCAGGGATTCTCTTGGATGACTTGAGCCAGGTGTTCCTCCTCCCAACCGCCACCCACGGCTTTGAACAGATCCACCATCGCCGTAAGGCGTGCGCGTTCGGTTTGGACCACTCCCAATTCTGCATCGAGCACGATGCGCTGAGCATCGATGACGTCGATATAGCTGACCAATCCCTTGCGATACCGGATATCCGCGAGTTCCAGCGATTCCCGCGCGGCGGCAACCTGTTGGCGTTGATTCGCCAGTTGTTCTTTTCGCGTTTGCAGGGCAACCAGCACATCAGCCACTTCCCTAAACGCATTCAGTATGGTTTGATGATAGTCCTCCAACATTTGCTGATACCGGTTTTCCGCCACCTCTAATCTGGCCAAATTGGTATAGCCTTCAAAGATCGGAAGGGTAACCGAGGGACCGATCGCCATGTTGCGACTGCCCCATTTGAACCATTGATCGAATTCGCTGGTGACAAACCCTCCCGTTCCCGTGATAGACAGACTCGGGAAAAAGTATGCTCGCGCTTCCCCGATGCGCGCATTGGCGGCTTTTAAGGTTTCTTCTTTTTCCAAAATATCCGGGCGCCGTTGCAACAGATCTGAAGGCAGACCAACAGGGATCGTGGGTTGCGCCATCACGGACCGAAGGGGTTTGGCGGAGACCACCAGCGTACCGGGATTGGCTCCGGTCAACACTTCGAGTTGATGCAGTTGTACAGCCCGTTGACGCCGAAACTCGGGAATTTGCGAGGCCGTTTGCGCCACAAGAGTTTCCTCACGTTTCACATCCAGGTCGGACACCAGACCGGCCTGCGCACGGCTCCGGATGATCGACAGGGAGTCTTGTTGAAGGGCCAGGTTCCGCTCCGCAATTTCCAGTTGTTCGTCGAGTTCACGAAGCCGGAAATAGGATTCTCCCACCTCACCGACCAGGCTCAACAACAGGCCGCGGCGATTCATTTCGCTCCCCAACGCTTCTGCGGTAAAAGCCTCTTTCCCGCGTCGAATGCGACCCCATAAATCCAGTTCCCATCGAAGATCGATGTCCGCACGCCAAATATCAAAATTGGCTCCCGGTGGCGCGAACCCTTCAGGCGCCCCTCCTGTGGGACCGACCAAAATACTTTCCGATCGACGAATTCGGCTATACGATCCATCCAGAGACACATTGGGATAAAGCCCGGCTCCTGATCCATAGGCAATCGCGCGCGCTTCCAGCACCCGAAACGCCGCTTGTCGGAGATCATGGTTACGATCCAAGGCCTGTTCAATCAAGCCGTTTAATTCATCGCTGCCAAACATTCGCCACCACTCCGCCTCCGGCACCTGTCCTACCGTAATGGGAAGCGGAGAGGATGAGCCTCCCAAGGTCATCCTGTTCCAGTCTTCCGGCACATTGAGGACCGGCTGCTGATAGTCCGGCCCCACCAGGCATCCCGGCAGACAAAGGATCAGGAACATCAGGACTACGGATCTCATTCCGATCATGCGTTTTCCCTCAGTGAATCTCACCCTCACTTCGACAAAGGGGGAGAGGAGTCAGATTGCCCGGCCGCCTTCTCAGAGCGGGTCTGGTCCTTCCTTGAGACCTGGTCGGCCGGGCGCTCGATATAGACATCAACTTGCTGGCCCACATAGACCGGGAAAGAAGGACGTTCAAACCGATAAATGACCTGAAGCACCCGCGTATCGACGCGCTCACGATTGTCTCCAGTGAGGGATCGTTTGGGCACAATGTAGGGTTCAATGCGATCAAAGGTAAGAGGTATAGCCTGATCCGTATACCCTTTAAGGTAGGCCACCGCTGGACTCCCCGGTACCACCAGCGGGGCGTTGACCTCATCGATATCAGCCCGCACCTGTAAGGTTTCCGTATCCCCTAGTATGATGAGCGGCTCGATGGCATTCACCGTGGCATATTCCCCGGCTCGAATGTTGACCTGAAGAATCGTCGCCGCACGCGGTGCCCGAACGGTGAGACGGTTGACCATCGCTTGCACCTCATCCCGTTCGGTTTTGGCCAAATGAAAATCAGCCCTTGCCCGAATCAACGCCCGCTTGGCACCTTCCGCTTCATGCCATTTCCGCTTCACATCATCTTCACTGACCGCCCGACGATCCGTGACCGACTGAAGCCGCTTCAATTGGTCCTGGACATCCCGAAGCCTGATTTCCTGCTCGGCGATCCGCGCCGCTGCAGACGGGAGCGAATCGGTCCTGGTTTGCAATTGTGCCCGCAACTCCCGATCATCCAACTGAAACAACGGATCTCCCTGCTCAACATGATCCGCCACCGTGACATACACCTTCGTCACCAGACCGGAGACCGGAGGCGCGATCCTGACGTTTTCGTTCACAGCCTCAATAATGCCTGCTGCGGCCACCGTGACCGGATACGGATTCTGAGGAGGAGCTTCCATCGGTGGAGGCGGAGCCACTTTCTTATTCGCGCCCCACAACGTCGCCATCGTCAATATGATCCCCCCCACCGCGATCCAAA
This sequence comes from Nitrospiraceae bacterium, assembly GCA_020632595.1. Taxonomy (NCBI): domain Bacteria; kingdom Pseudomonadati; phylum Nitrospirota; class Nitrospiria; order Nitrospirales; family Nitrospiraceae; species Nitrospiraceae bacterium. The sequence continues at coordinate 32,654 of JACKFF010000018.1, forward strand.
AACTCAAACGCCGCAGTACCATTTAAACGGGTGTCTCCTGTCCTTCTTGGATCTGATTCACTCTTCCATCTTCCATATGGACGATGCGATCGCCAAATTCAAAAATCCGGGTATCGTGCGTCACAATAATTACCCCCCGATCATGCTGCTTTCCGATATCGTGCAATTGCTGCACAATGCGGTGTCCCGTTTCTCCATCCAGGTTCGCCGTCGGTTCATCACACAGCAGTAACTGGGGATCACTCACCAGGGCCCGGGCAATCGCCACCCGCTGCTGCTCGCCTCCCGACAGTCTGGTTGGCAATGCCGCCAGGCGCTCTCCCATGCCCATGCTCCCAAGAATCTTCTCCGCTTGAGCCAGGGCCTCGTGTTTGGCTACCCCCCGTATCAATAACGGCACTGCGGCATTCTCGAGCGCGGTCAGAGTGGGCAGGAGATGATATTGTTGGAAAATAAATCCCAAATGATCCCGGCGAAACTTCGTTTTTTCCGATGCGGACAATTCCAGAATGGATTCGCCCAAAATTCTCACCTCTCCCTCATCGCTTTCTAAAATGCCGGCAATCACCGACAAGAGAGTCGTTTTCCCGCTACCCGATGGCCCCACCAGCAACAGGACTTCCCCGTGGGCGACATTTAAATCCACTCCCTTCAGGACAGGAATCCGGGTCTCTCCTTCCCCAAACGATTTCACCACCCCCCTGGCCTGCACCAGCCAGTGAGCCCGATCATGGTTGAGAGTCGGAGACGGATTCCCACTCACGGCGCTACCCTCGAAACACAATTGCCGGTTCAAGTTTGGCCAACTTTCGAATGCTAATCACACTCGAGACACTACAGATCAACAGGAGCGCCACGGCCACTCCGACGAGCAGAGGCCATGTTTCTTTAAAGGGCAGCCGGTCTCCGCCTGCAGCGGTCAATCCAAACAGGGTGGCCAATCCCACACCGACTCCATAGCCAATGGATCCGACGGTAAAACTTTGCAGGAGGATCATCCGCGCCAGCATACCCGTGCTGGCTCCAATCGCTTTCAGCGCGCCAAACTGCGGCAGGTTCTCAACCGTAAACAGGTAAAAGGTTTGTCCGGAAATCGCCATCCCCACAATAAATCCTAATAACACAGTGGTACCGAAATTCACGCCAATACCGGTGTTTTGGAGAATCCATCGAATCGTTTTCCATCCAAACTGGTCTCCGGTAAATGCTCCCAATCCGGTTTGCTCATGAATTCGCCTGGCCAATTCTTCCGGGCTGATCCCACTCACCGGACTGGCAAGGACATACGACAATTTCCTCCGTTCTTCGGGTGTCACACTCAAGGCTCGTTCGTAGGTGGTGTAGACGAAGGGAAAATTTTGAAAACTTTTTTGTGTTTTCACGATCGCCACGACCCTGACACGGTGATCATTGATTTCAAACGTGGTGCCGAGATGAATGTTCTCAGGCCCACCTAACCGTTCCACCCCTAATTGATCGATCGCAACCGCGTCAGGAGAACGCAACTCTTCAATGTTGCCTTCCAACACCCTCCCGGGTCGCCCGATTAACGTACTGGATTCAATCCCGACTAACGCAATTTGCTCATAATTCCCATCCCGCAACCGGGCCCGCTGGACCCCCTTGTAGAGGGGAACCGCCCATTCGACACCGGAAACACTTCGAACCACGTTCACCGTGGTATCGGCCAGCGGTTTAATTTCTTCGACTTGATTGATATTGGAATCGGTGACCCACACCGGGGCATTCACATTGGTGATGCCCGATTGCGACCAGGTCATCAACCCCCAGAAAATGGATCCCTGCTGAACGATGAGCATCGTGGAAAACGTGAGCCCCGCCAGCAACATGAGGTATTTTGGGCGATCGCCAAACAACATTTTCAGTGCAACGTAATTCATAGCTTCCGTGCCGTCCGCGTCCGAGGTGTATGTGTCTGACCCGACCTCCGTACCGGTCCCTTTGGTGAAGGGAGTTTGAGTCCGTTCATCATGAGGCTCACAAAGGTCCGCGAAATATCTTCGGCAGTCTGAGGCAGTTGGGCCTGAAATAAGACCGTCAACAACCGATGATAGATCAGCATGCCCATAAAAGCGCGTGCAGCGATGAGGGGCTGAACCGGCTGAAAAGCTCCATCATGTATGCGCTGTTGAATGTAGCCGGCCAAAAAATCGTAAAACACGCGGATGTGATTGTGGAAAAACATATCCGACATCTCATGGTTTTCGAGTGCGCTGAACAAAATCAGCCTCATCAAATCGGAATCCGGAGCCCCTCCGACCACCGTCCGGGCAATGACGGAAAACACCTCAACATCCTTGTGTTGTTCAGCGAGCCTTTTTACTTTGGAGAGTAATCCCGGCACAGGCGATTCCTCCGCAAGAATGGCCGCATACAAATCCTCTTTACTGGGAAAATGTTTAAAAATCAGGGCTTCGCTGACTCCTGCCCTGTGGGCGATCTCCCGGGTCTTGGTCCCGTTAAACCCTTTCCTGGCAAATAAGGCGGCCGCCGATTGAATAATTTTGGCCTTCCGGACCGGACCGGCTATTCGTTTCGGTGATAGTGGCATCTTCTCCTTCCAATCCATTGATATAGTGAGTATCCACTTACCATGCTAAGATCTCACCGGAAAACTGTCAAGAAATCTGGTTCCATTTGCAATTTTGCCGGGAACGGTGGAGAATTCGTCAATCTTACCGAGCAATCCTGTTGGATCACAGCCATCATTACTCCGGACGTTCCGAGATGTTCCGAGATGTTCAGATGGACACTAGGGAGATTCCACCTCGCACCTGGGCACGAGAGTTCTTCACCAACACAGGTGCAGGTTTTCGATTTCGCCCAGGGATAGCTGCTGGACTCTACCCCACATGGCACAACCCGTAGGCCTTGCCAATCAATTTGACTCAACGGAAAAGATGCGTATCTGAAAGATGCCACCTTGTTGCGTAGAACAAGTATAATGTTGATATACACCTGAAGGACGGTGACGATAAAAATGGATACTCCCCCAGCTGCCGAGAATACACTCATCATTTCCCTTCCGCTCGTCCCTGTTAAACGAACGGTCTTGTTTCCCGATACCCTTGTTCCCTTCACCATAGGCCGACCCCGCTCGATCGCAGCGGTGGAAGCAGCGATGAACTCGGAAGACAAAGCCTTGGTGTTCGCTACCCAGCGTGACTCAGAAAAGGAGGAACCCGAATTCGATGACCTGTATCGCATCGGTACAAAAGCCGTCATCAAACAAATGGGCAAAACTCCGGACGGCCATCTTCAGGTTCTCGCACAGGGGATTGAACGCGTCGTCTTACTGAAGAAGGAACAAGACGAACCCCATATGATCGTTCGCTCCCGGCAACTTGCTCTTGCGCTTGAATCCGACCTGGAGCTGGAAGCCCTGCATCGTGAACTGGTTGAACTCATTGGCCAGTTACCGGAGCTATTGACGACCCAGGGCGTGGTGGAATTGGTGGCGGTGCTTCGAGCTGAAAAAAATCCCCTTTCAGTGGCGTATCGGCTCGTGTCCCTCCTCAACCTCAATGTGGAACGATTGCAGGGACTTCTGGAGCAATCCGATGCCAAGGAAGTCCTCCGCCAGGTGTATGGGGCATTGGCCCATGAGCTCCATATCCTCAAAATTCGCCATGAAATCGCGAGCCAGGCCCAAGCAGAAATTGGAAAATCCCAACGGGAATATTTCCTCCGCCAACAGTTAAAAGAAATTCAACAGGAACTGGGAGACCTGGAAACCCAACCCGAAGACGGCGAGATAGGAGAATTAAAAGCCCGAATCGAGAAGGCCGACCTTCCCGAGGTCGTAAAAACTGAAGCCACCAGAGAACTGAAGCGTCTGGTCAAGCTGCCTCCTGCCTCCCCGGATCATCAAGTCATTCGGAGCTATCTGGAATTGGTTCTGGAATTACCGTGGAACACCCTCACAGAAGACCACCTGGATCTGACTCATGTTCGAACGATATTAGATGAAGATCATTACGGCATTCAGGATGTCAAAGAACGCATCCTTGAGCATCTGGCCGTGTTGAAGTTGAATCCTTCTGCGAAGGCTCCCATCCTGTGCCTGGTGGGACCTCCGGGTGTGGGAAAAACCAGCTTGGGGCAATCCATTGCCCGCGCCCTGGAAAGAAAATTTGAACGCCTGAGTTTAGGGGGACTCCATGACGAAGCCGAATTGCGTGGGCATCGCCGCACCTATGTTGGCGCGATGCCGGGCCGTCTGATTCAGGCTCTTCGACGTGCCGGAGCCAAAAATCCGATTCTGATGCTGGATGAGGTCGATAAGGTCGGGCAGGATTTCCGGGGAGATCCCGCGTCAGCCTTGTTAGAAATTCTTGACCCGGAACAAAATCATACCTTCCGCGATAATTACTTAGATTTGCCCTTTGACCTCTCTAAAGTGATGTTCATCACCACAGCCAATTCCCTGGACACCATCTCCCGTCCTCTCCTGGATCGGATGGAAATCATACGTCTGGGAGGCTACAGCCATCAGGAAAAGCTGGAAATTGCCAATCGCTATTTGTGGCCTCGTCGCCTAAAGGAAGCCGGCCTGGAATCCAAACCTCTAACGTTAGAGGAACAGGTGATTCCCCATATCATCAAAAGATATACCCGTGAAGCCGGCGTTCGCCAATTGGAGCAGATGTTGGGACGGTTGACTCGCAAAGTGGCCCTGAAGCTGGCGGAACATCCGCCGGACCAGCCGGAAGAACCGCTCACGATCACCCAAGTAGATCTTCCGGAATGGTTGGGCATCGAACGATTTATGCCGGAGGAAGCCAGAAAGACATTACCCTTGGGAGTAGCGACGGGAATGGCCTGGACAGAAACCGGCGGGGATGTCCTCTATGTAGAAAGTGCCCTTCTCCCGGGAGGGAGCGACCTTACCATTACAGGCCACATTGGGGATGTTATGCAGGAATCAGCCCAAGCGGCTCGCAGCTATCTCTGGTCGCGTGCCGAAACGCTGGGCCTGGATATCGCGGTGTTTAAGCAGAGCGGAATGCATATTCATGTGCCGGAGGGTGCCATTCCCAAAGATGGGCCATCCGCCGGTGTGACCATGGCCAGTGCTCTGGCTTCCCTCTTACTGAAAATCCCGGTTAGGAAGGATACGGCGATGACCGGGGAAATCGGGTTAACCGGCTTGGTCCTGCCTGTGGGCGGGATTAAAGAAAAAATTCTGGCGGCACACAGGGTCGGGTTGCGTCGCATTGTCCTTCCCAAAGCCAACGAAAAAGATCTGAAAGATGTGCCTGACACTGTGCGATCTGAATTGTCCGTTGTTTTCGTGGAAACGATTGAAGAGGCCTTACAGGCTGTCCTGGTCAAAACGCCGGACATTCGTGAGAGAGAAAAGAACCCTCCTGACACCCAGACTGCCGGAAGAGAGCAGAAACCCGTCATGGGCAGTCACTAAGCTTTCGGGGATGGCCTTCTCTCCAGCCTTGACTCTTTTCTCGTTATGAAAATATTGCGAGGAGGCTACTTCCCACCTGCAAGGAACGAGGATATCCTTTGCATGGTAAAGGTCCCTCCAGGCTCAAGAGGGTTGTGATCCTGGCCGATGCGGGTGTACCACCAACGTCCCTGAGCTACCGGCGAATTATCTACCCACTTCAGCTCAAACCCTCCTTCCCGGTCATTACCGGCTTGCATCCATTTGCCCTTCCATACCCCATTTTTCAGTTCTTGGGTTTCAAACCAGCCATCCTCCCACTCATAATGCCCTTTCCCCTCTTCATTTAAGGTGATGGTATTGGACCCGGTTTTATCTGCATACTCCCAGATCCCGGCAAGATCCTGAAGCTGTCGAGGCGGATGGGAGGGATCAAGTCCATTCTCTTCTCCTTGAGAAATCTGATGTGAAAGGTTTGCGCAACCCACCGCAGCAAAAACATTTATGATGATCAGGAACATTTTGACTATACTCTTCTGCATAAATTTTCCCTCGCTCCCCCGACATTTGAGTTGAAAAATTAATCTTAGGATTGTATCAGATAGGACCGATAGACCCAGATAGGTGAAACCCTTAATCCCAAAAGGACACAACTGAAGAGAACTATCATGACGGAGAGGCCTATGCGCAATGTGGAGCCGCGTTTCATTCTCACCAAAAGGAATCCGTGAACCATTTCAATGACCCCCTACTCAACACAGATCATTCCTTCATTTCATCGGGATCTCATAAGCCGTTGACCACTCATCAACCAGACTCATCAGCTGAACGCCGTTCTGATTTGGCCTCTTGGGGCCAGGATCAGAGAGACCAGCCCCGGGCTCTTCACGGAATACCCCCTTCCGGCCCGGACACCGTGTCGGCCGATTCCGATTTGTTCCCCATCCACCATCCCATTTTTTGGGGGCGTGGGCGAACGCTTTTTGGCATTTTCATTGTCAATACCTTTTTCACATTACTGACACTTGGCCTGTATTCTTTTTGGGGGAGAGTGCGTATTCGCCAATTTTTGTGCAGTCAGACCAGCTTTGCCCGCACTCGCTTTTCCTATCATGGAACTCCTCAGGAATTACTGAAGGGCTGGTCCAAAGCGTTTGTGGTCTTCGGTCTTCCCTATGCGTTTCTCAGTCTCACCCCCCTCATATGGAACCAGATTCCGGCTTGGATTCCCAATGCGCTTGCAGGGACCATGGCCTTGTGCTTCATTCCAGTCGCCGTGGTCGGATCGCATCGTTATCGGTTGAGTCGAACCTCGTTGGGAACGATTCGTTTCTCCTTCCGGGGACACGTGAAAAATTATACCAAAATATGGGTTTTGGGAAGCGTAATGACCTTGTTGACCGCCGGGATCTATTACCCGTTTTTCGAAAATGCCAGACGAAAATTTCTCGTCGCTCACACCTACTTTGGTAATCGCCCATTCACCTATTCCGGAACGGGAAGCGGGCTCATGAGGATCTATGTCACAACCCTCGCCTTCATCATGATAATTTTGTTCACCCTTATCGGGATTAGCGCCGGACCTGACGGTTTGTCCATCCTCGCCCAATGGTCATCCGATGGTTGGCGAGACCTTTTTTTGAATTCCCTATTCCTCACCGGATTGCTCACGCTGCTACTCCCGTGGTTTTACCTGCAGGTAGCCAAACAACGGTACCAATGGAATCATTCAGATTTTGGAGACGCACATTTTCATTTTGCCGCCTCCACCTGGAATCTCATGGAGTTGCGGATGACGAACTTTCTCATGCTCATTCTCACGTTTGGATTAGCCTGGCCGTGGGTCCAGGTCCGGAATCTCCAATTTCTCTATTATCATCTGAGCCTTCAAGGCCCGTTAGATTTTCAACGCATCAAACAGGAAGCCCTGGATGCGTCACCCACCGGAGAAGAGCTTGCGGGATACTTTGACGCCGGTTTTGATTTAGGCTAATTTGGCCTTCGTGCATGTGCCGATTCGATCCTCCCGGTATTCATCTTTCCGTCCATCGACCATTCATGCGTTCCTTAGGCTAAACCCATTTGATCATGGCATACCCCACGGAATGGAAAGGGTCCTATTATGACGGGCAATCGGTAGTTCCCCAGTTTGTAACCATTACCGTGACAGGTGCCGGCCTGACCCTTCACTTTGCTGACCACACAACCACGACATGGAACTACCATGAACTTCGACAGACCCAGGGGCGCTATTCCGGAGAAGAAGTACGATTCGAGCGGGGGACAGGAATCGGCGAAACCCTGGTCATCCCCAGCCCCAAAATTCTGCTGGCGATTCATGAGCATGGCGGATCGCACGCCAGTCATTTCCATCATCCCCGCACACGACACACTCGTGTGTATTGGACGGTGCTGGCCGCGCTCGCCAGCATCCCCATCGTGTATGGCATTTTCACCTGGGGTATTCCCTCGTTGGCTCAGCCAATCACCGCCGCCATTCCGCTTTCTTGGGAAATTCAGTTGGGCCAATTTGTTCAACAGGAAGTCACAGCCGGGAAACCGGTCTGCCACAACCCGAAACTGGTCCACGCGATCGACTCGATATTGACGGCTCTGACCGGTTCCATCGACCACCTTCCTTATCAATTTCAGGTGACCGTGGTGGATAGCCCCATCGTCAACGCCATGGCAGCTCCCGGCGGATATGTCATGGTCTTTCGTGGGCTCCTCCAAGACACCGCCTCACCCGAAGAACTCGCGGGAGTGTTGGCTCATGAAATTCAACACGTGCTGCTTCGACACACCATGCACCTTATCGTGCGACATGTGTCGATGGCTTTCGTCATCGCCGCCCTCAGCGGGGATGCCAGCGGCATGGTGACGTATGCACTCCAAGCCGCCCAAACTCTTCAGACCCTGTCCTACAGCCGGGAGGCGGAAGACCAAGCCGATGAACAGGGATTCCGGTTATTACAACAATCCGGGATTAATCCCGATGGGATGATCACCTTTTTCGCTAAACTTGGGAAAGAACAACCTGCAAACGACGTTCTTCGCTATCTTTCAACCCATCCAGCAACCCAAGACCGCCTGGCACACCTGAAGTCCTTGCTGCCGCCAGCCTCCATGACCTACCGTGCCTTCCCGTTTCACGCTGAGTGGTCTGAGATCAACACATACTGCAAGTGACCTCATCGGGCCTCTGTTTAACGCTGTTCGACTCCTGGGGGAACGCGGGTGGGGGGATGTTCCACACATATTTTGGAAATCTGACCCATTGCTCTCCAGCCCTGGAGGCTTCATAATAAACCCATTCGAGACATACCGGAATGTATGGTGTCTTTGTCTGGACCACAACTCCAAAAACACTCGCACCCCGTCTGTCTAGTCCGAGGCTCTTATCATCAACACACAACAAGGGGTGGGTCACATGGGGACCGAAATCACACGCTATGCCATTGGGGATCACGGAAAGCTACATAAATTTACCGGAAAGGATGTACCGGCCGGTACCGTGGCCCTGGTGGAAGAAGATGGAAAAAGCTTAACGGCAAAGGGGAAAACGTATACAGCACGCTATTCCGAATCTCTCCCAAACGTGGAGATCATTCGCGTGCGATTCGATCAATACAGCTCGAACGCCATAGGTGATGCGATAGAAGCCCATGCTAGAACCCTATCCAAGATTCCAGAAATACTTGAAAACACAAAAATCATTTCTGAAAAACTCAGACATGATTGGATGGCGCAAGACAAAGCCTATCAGGATACCGAAAAAGCCAAAAAGGTAACGCCTGCTGCGGCAAAAGTCACAGCGCCTGCGAAAGAAGCGGTTCCAGCACCGTAATTACCCCTCCCCAATTAAAGAACGCGTCAGGGCCCCAAAAAGGGCTGTCCGCTCCAGGGTCATCACCATGGTTTCCCCCTCTGCGCAAAAAAGCAGAGGGGGAAACACTTCAATATTTTTCCATCTTCGAATTACAGAAATCCGAATGGGATTCAGTTAAGCCGGTTGCACCCTGTAGGGCCTTGATAGCCAGGCTGGAGAAGAGTGGGGAATAGTCATGGCGGGAACCATCAGGCCTTGATGAACCCTGCTCAACTCTACGCACTATTTCTTTCGAAACGAAATATGGTCTTTATACTCCTGAATCGCCGCGCCCAACGCCTTCGAACCTAATGGAATATTGGCCTCGAGTGCATTTTCCACCGCTTCATCATCAATGATCACCTCATAACATTCGTGTTGATTGGTGAGCACCATGCCCTTCTCCGTTTGCCGGGGCATATAGATTTCCGTCCACACTTCCTTTTCCACCAAACACACATCCCGAAACCGTTCATACAAAAGCTGCAACCGTTCTTGATCAGAAATGACGAGCGGATTATTTTCCATAACCATACCTCTCCCTTCAACATCGACAACAATGATCCTTTTTTTCTACTCCGCTCCCATCAAACTCGTCAAGTGGGTGGGTAGCTATCTTCCAAAAACAGTTACCCAGGGATCACGGCCAAGAACCCAGAGATAAAAAAATGTTCCCAGCCAGCCATGATAGAGCCCCAGCGGCCAAAGATTTCGATCACGGACATAGAACGGAATAAAAATGCAGGCCATAAGGCCGGTGGCTAGCATCAGCCACCAGTCGGGATAATGGACCAGGGCAAACAAAATCACCCCAATAGGCATGGCCAGCCACAGGCCATGCTGAGGAAAGATTTTCATGAGATTATCGACACCCAACGCCTGCACAAGAAACTGTTGGAGAATTCCCCACAAAGGATACAGGAACAACAGCAACAGCATATGGCCTTGCCAGAGCTCTCGACCGGCCACTATTCCATACGAGGCCATGGCTAATCCCAACACGGCCAATAACACGGATGGCCACAAAAAGGCCTCTAGAAGATTGTCGGTGCGAAATCCCCACCCTTTCCACCTCGTCGGATCTCGCCGGACCTGCCAGATCACATAGCTCATCCAACTCATGCCCGCCAAGGCTATAAAGAGTCCCTTTGCATCAATACTCTTGAATACAAGATGCAGCAGCCCTGTCAGGACAACCGCAGAGAATTCCCAATAATTGCCAGCCCGATCGGCAGAAATTTTCAGAGGATCTCTCTCACACGAATTACAGGGTATACGTCGAAGAGCTTTTCAGATAGGCCAAGGAGGGATCCTGCGGGGAAACCGAGATGACGGGACAACCATCCAGGAAATGATCTGTCACGAAGCCCAATGCCTCAGACTCATAAGGAAATAACCGGACAACCGCGACAACTGTCTTCCCCAGGGTAGGAAAAACCAATTGAACATCTTGCGGCCGTTGGGTTTTCAGCGTTTTGGTCAGAGCTTTTTTCAAACTTCTGGCTGAATCTTTCGGTAAGACCTCATTGATGGTCCGTCCAAGCAGATGCTCTCCACCTAGAAGGTGTGGACAGGGAACAGGGAAAAAACAATCCTGATAGATTCCATTTTTATCCCAGCGAAAGATTTTATGGGGAATAAACGAGACATGATCCCCTGAAAAAATCCTGCTCAAAAATTCTTCCCACATAGCCTTTGACCAACGCTCCCTGGACATGCCGCCTCCCTGGTGTTCTATCCATTCCCGCTATTCTATGAGATAACTCTCCCACTGCATATTTCAGTGTCCTCTGATCTTTCAGAAAGTAAATAAGAGTTTTCACCTTGTACACAACTGGTAAAATCCCTAGTTATTGGGAAAAAAGTTCCTAGCATTCTCTCTAATGGTATTAAAAAGGGAACAATTAATACAATTTGTATTCAGCTCTTTATCTGAAACTTAGGCAGTTTTCTTCGTTCACAAGAAGGACGTGGCCCAGGCTTTTCAGCCCATAGACGAAACCGTACTCTAATACTATCTGAATCAGTTGAAGATGGCAGAAAACCAAGGAAATTTAATCAACGGCCTGCCTACCATCATGACCAATGGCATAAGACCATTTCCATAATCAGGCTATCCGTTAGAGGCAGTAGGTCCGCAAGGGAGGAAATCCATTAAACCCCACAGACGCATAACTGCTGGTATAGGCACCGGCACTTAAAATTTCGATTCGATCTCCGATATCCAAATTCAGGGGCAACTCATAGGAGGTTTTTTCATATAACACGTCCGCGCTGTCGCAAGTAGGACCCGCCAAAATCACCGGTCCCGTTGGACCCTCACGGAGGGTGCGCAGGCGGTACTTAATACATTCATCCATCGTTTCAGCCAAACCGCCAAACTTACCAATATCGAGATATACCCATCGCCGAACATCTTCGCGGGATTTGTGAGCCACCAGGATGACTTCGCTCTGGATGACTCCCGCATCCGCCACCAGAAATCGACCGGGCTCAATCATCAGTTGAGGAGGCGTGACACCAAATGATTGCCGTAGAGCCTGTTGAATGGTTTGGGCGTAATCGGAAAATGGCCGAAGGATCGTATGGTAGGTAGCCGGAAGTCCTCCGCCAATATTAATCCATTCCAACTCAAGACCCTGGCTCCTTAATTGGCAGTACAGTTCCGCAGCCTCCTGAAGAGGCTTGACCCATTGCTGCGGATCGGTTTGTTGAGACCCCACATGGAACGTCACTCCCAAGGGATTTAACCCGAGGTGACGACTGGTGAGGAGCAAATCATACGCCATGGCCAGGTCACAACCGAATTTTCTAGAAAGAGGCCAATCCGCGTGTTTCCCTTGGCTTAGGACTCGACATTGCACTCCCGCGCCAGGAGCCTGTCGACTCAATTTTTCGAGTTCGGCCACACTGTCAAAGGCAAAGAGCCTCACTCCGCAGCCAAAGGCATACGCAATATCCACCTCTTTTTTAACCGTGTTGCCATACGACAGCCAGGTGGCCGGGACCCCGAGAGACAAACACAAATCCAGTTCATACCGGCTTGCAATATCAAAGCGTGAGCCCAACGTGGCTAACAGTTGAATAATTTCCGGGGCGGGATTGGCTTTCACCGCATAATGAATCGCTGCATAAGGAAATTCTCCTTGAAGCTCAAGATACTTATTTCGGACGTGCTCAAGATCAAGGGCCAAAAACGGTGTCTCAGGACGACCAGCCAGGAACTGCTCGAGTTTTGGGGTTAGCCCGCGACAGTCAGCCTTTGACAACTCCTGGCAAAGGGATGGAGCACATGTGAGAACAGAAACCTTCTCATGTTCAAACTCGGAATTAACAAAACTGGTCTGCACATTCCACTCCTGTGACAATGGTGATTAAATGGAAATTAAAGTTGCCGAGCCAAAAGTCCAAAAACCATCAACTACATTGGCAAGGTATCCAGAGAATCTTAAGAGAATTGGGAAACTCTTCACATGTTTGAAACGAGATTCCCTCATCCCTGGCCCCAAGCTTTTCCGGTCCGATGGCAGACAGGATTTTCGGTTAAGAAATTTTGGTAACCTACGCGAGGAAACCCCAAGTCCGGATACACCATCATGGCTGCAGTGTTGTTTGGCGGGACTCGGTGGATACGTCGAAAGGGCCCAACTAGTGTGGGAAAGAGGCGAGCATGAGCTCGCTGCAGGACTCGATGAGTGAAACCCGATTCCCGGGTTTCAGCTCGGCCATGAAAGAGAACACACGTTCGCGGGATGGAAGTTCCTTAATTCCCTAAGCAGGGGTCACGAGACAAACTTTCAGCCAAAAACTTATTCTATAAAAAACCCTCACAAGACCACGATTCAATCTGAAATTTGCTCTTCAATTTGATCGAAGACAGCATACCACGGGCTTCTCCGTCTGTGAATGCCTCCTCCGTCCCTCCAAACAAAATATTTTTGGAGAGGACCATCTAGCCTATTTGAAGTTCTATACCGATTTCACAAGAGAGTCGGCATTCAAGAGACTGCATAGTGATGCACGCCTCCGCGGCATGACCGGACGAGGAGCGGTAGGGACAGAAGAAATTCATCGATAAGCATAAAAACATTTTTACACAACATTCACGGGCGCAAGCCGACATGGTAATCGGCTTTTGTTCTTTTCACGCCATGGCCATCAGGCCATACTGTTATTTGAGCCTTTCCGGCTCCTAATGAAATACCCGGCGTTCATATATTCCGTGAGCCAACCCTATCTGGCTCATCAATAAGACCAGGACATTGGCATAAACTATAACATTCTTCACATTCATCAGCCCTATCCTTTCTTAAGGATTTGATTGTGCGTTGATCGATCCTGGTAAGGCCCTTGCCATCCTGGGTTCCGGCCCAGGAATCAAGGGCCTCTTGTATGGGAAACCTCCCTGGAAATTACTGAGGGGGAAGTTCAGGATCCCCCGGTTCTCCGGAGTCCCTCATGACCGTTCCGATCAATAGCTGGTCATGACAGGAATCTGCAACATCCATTTGGCAATACATGGCCTGAGGGTCATCTTCATTCCATGCGCCACCGTTGTTAAAGCAATCCAATTTTTCAATACAGGTGTTTACCTGGTCTTCCTGGCCGGAAACCACACAGGTCGAATTGCAGGCTGCAAAGACCGGTTCAATGGAGTTACCCTTGCAATCGCTCCCCCCTCCACTAAGTAGGCAATTCAGCGCGGCGGCGGTTAATTGGCGACCGAGCTGAAGTTTCGAGTCCCCGCCCGGGGATACGCATAACGCTTCGACAACGGGAGGAATTTGGTCAGGGCCATTGGGGTCTACGGAAATAATTTGTCCACAAATATCCATTCCCTCATATCCGATGGGGAAATTATTCAACAGGGTGATGTCATTCTTCTTCGCATCTCGACAGGCTTTCGGACTTCCCGCCTGGCCTGGCGGTTCAAAATTACAAATTACCGTGCCATTCATTTCATAGGTACACTTGTCCGTCGCCGTTTGATCATAGGAATTGACGGTTGACAACCAGGCTCGGATCACTTCTTCAGAAATGTTCGTACTACCAGATCTCTCCTCGCCTGCATGAGTACCCCAGAATCCGGCCGTTCGGCAAATCTCTTGGGCATTCACCTGGCTCGCAACACTTCCCAATCCCATACTTAAAACAAGACAAACCGCACACAATATCGTGGTTCTCATTGTTAAACCCTCCTGAGAAAAAAGTGAGTGCGTTCTTGGGAGTATTGAAATCTATGAAGACCGTTGCCTAAAAAATTTTGATGGAATATCCGGAGATCAATGCCCTTTGCATTATCGGCCTATGGGAGGACAACTTAACCCAGGCAGGAGCACTGGCGGGAAATTGAGGAAAAGTGTTCTAGCAATATTCTATATGTTGCATTGCAATGAGCTGTCTTGCCTGCAACTTTTACCAAAATAAAACAATGAACGCGTGAGGGTAAAACATGGAGAGACAGAGATCGTTTTACCCTATAAGAGCATGAAGTAGCAGAAAAGCCAAATAGGAGTCATGATAGGGATACACATCGTGAGGGCACCGGCCGGAGTTGGATGGAAAATGAAGGAGTTATACAAACCCGCTTATTTACATTCACCTATATCGTCAGCGTCACCCTCTCGCATTGTGCCTTTCACTGATCTTTATCGAAACGATCCTCCCCCTTAATTCATGACCAAAACTTTCGCCCTTTGCCAATGAGGTCCGAGTTACGTTTCCACATAATCACATGCAACATTACGGCACGATGCATGGCACGGTATCCCCGATATTCGTCCCATTCAAGTGAACATTTCGCAATCGCGCCTTGGCCAGGCATTTCCACTTATCATTTGAATCCTTTCGACCCTCGAGCCGAATACGATAGTGATGGTCTTCCTTCAAATCAGGAATGACATAAAAATTGTTTTCAAATTTTCGAATTTTTTGGTTCACGTCACACGCATCGGTAAAGGTATCGCCCCAATCCTTCCAGCAGATTTTCCATTTATCATATTTATCTGGCTGCACACTCCAGGTCACTTTGATGTTGCAAGTGCCTTTGTCAAAATCACAGGAATGTCCACCCTCAAATCCGTCAGGACCTGTAGTGAGCCAAACTGACCCCCCAATGCCTTTTTCATCATGCGGAGGTTCGTAGGGCTCGCTTTCGCTCTCCTGCTGGGGAAGGCCGGCGGGACAATCCGGATCGGCAGAGCAAGCGTTCAAGTTACAATAGCCATCCGCCCCACAAGGCGGTGGCCCATCGATGCTATCCAAAGCAGCCAGGTATATGAGGTCAGAATTCTGCAGTCGAATCGCCGCATGATCGGCTTGCCGGGAGAGCGCTTGGTCTAAGCCCACTGCCTGCTCGGCATCCGTCTGTAAACACTGCTTTCCATCAATCCTCATTTCGTGATCTTTGGGCAGAGCAGGGAGAAAGTTCCGCATCTCTGACGTACACAGAGGCGGAAACTGACGCAATTCCCCTCTCTGGGTTTCCACCCCTACCCACTTCCTTTCACTATCCGACCCCGCATACACCGAGGACGCCACGAATCCCAAAACAACAACCAACACAATCATTCTAGATATAAAAATTTTCATGATGGCGCCCCTCCTTTTATTCATTTCAATGCATGAGCGAACCACGAGCTGAAGTCGTGCAATTGTTGTATTCAAGCAAAAGCCATTCCGCACGCTGAGGAGTAATGGGCAACTATTCTAAATTCTTAAACCTATTGTACGGTTAAGACAAAGAAACGGTGAGGAGAATTTTCGGAGGGAAGGATGAGAGGGTTCGGGCGGGCCCCAAGATACAATTTGTATCTATTCGGATACGACGTTCTTGATGGATGCCATGAGGGATTTTTCAAGGATTATCGGGCCTGAAGACCCCGGCTCACGAATGAGGTTTCTCATGTAAGGTTCTCCATGATTGTGGAGTTCCTCTTCCCCAACTGTCCGAGATTCTCGTTGATTCCATATCCCCCGCCGCCTGGGGTTTCGATGGTGAGTTCATCCCCAGCTTCAACGGGGAATGAACATTTTCCAGGAACGTCTTGTTCTTCTCCGTTTTGCTTCAGGCGGTTGCGACCGGGTTGCCCTGACTCCCCGCCTTCCAAACCATAAGGGTTGATAACGCGCCGATCGGACAACAAGGTTACCTCGGCAGGCTGAAGGAATTCGTACGTTCGGATGATTCCGTCTCCGCCTTGATGCTGACCGCTTCCTCCGGACTTTTCCCGAAAGGCATAGCGCGCAATTCGAAACGGATAGGCGTACTCAACCGCTTCCACCGGTGTGTTCAGGGTATTGGTCATGTGTGAGTGGCGTCCACTCCCCCCATCATATTCAGGACCTGCGCCCATCCCTCCGCCGATAGTTTCGTAATAGGCAAAGGGCCGGTTGTGTCGTTGATCCCATCCACCGATGGTGAGATTATTCATTGTGCCCTGGCTGGCCGCCGGAATGCGATCAGGACAGGCTTGCGCCAGGGCTCCCAGGAGAACATCCACAATTCGCTGGGAGGTTTCGACATTTCCGGCCGCCACCGCGGCGGGACGTCCGGCGTTGACCAATGTGCCTTCCGGCGCGTTGATCTGAATCGGCCGCAAACATCCGCTATTGGCAGGGATATCCAAACCCAACACACATCGGAACACATAGGCCACTGCGGACAACGTAACCGGATAGACGGCGTTGATGCTACCAGGCCGTTGCGTATCGGTTCCAGAAAAATCCACCGTGGCCTGATCATCTTCAATCATGATGGCCACACGAATGACGGCAGGTTTCTTAGTGAATCCATCATTATCCAGAGTGTCTTCAAAACGGTAGCAGCCATTGGGTACCGTGCTGATTAACTGGCGGGTCATACGTTCGCTGTAACGAAGCAGGGCATCCATTTCCGCGAGCAGCGGTTGCGCCCCAAACCGTTCAGCCATCGCTCGCATCCGTTCACCTCCAATCTGATTCGCCGCCAATTGAGCCTGGAGGTCACCCATGCGTTCCTCCGGAGTGCGGACATTCGCCAATAACATCCGCCAGATGTCATCATTCTTTTTATGGCCCACCATGAGTTTCACCGGGGGGATAATGAGTCCTTCTTGAAAAATTTCCTGTGACAACGGCATCGACCCCGCCGACATTCCCCCAATGTCGGCATGGTGCGCGCGATTGGCGACCAACCCCAAGAGAGTGGGAGGAGAGGTGTCTTCCACAAATACGGGCGACACCACCGTGAGATCGGGAAGATGTGTGCCCCCGCGATAGGGATCATTGACCATGGCCACATCGCCAGGCGCCAACGTCAAAGACTCAAGGCAGGCTTGCACCGACAAAGGCATGGCTCCAAGATGAACGGGGATATGCGCCGCTTGCGCGACCAGATTTCCGGATGCATCAAACACCGCACAGGAAAAATCACAGCGTTCTTTGATATTGGGCGAGAAGGCGGCTCTCTGCAGGCGAGCGCCCATTTCCTCGGCCACGGACACCAACCGGTGCTTCATCATTTCAGTGCGAATGGGATCATCCATCGGTGGCTCCTACCTTGATGAGAATATTCGAATAGGTATCAATCGCGGCGTGATCCGTAGGTCCAAGATAGATGGTGGTATCATCCAGAACCAGAATGGCCGGTCCAGAGATTTCATGTCCCGGACACAAGCGGGCTCCCCAATAATGCGGGACCGGTTGCATCCCTTGAGGCAGGACCACCGGACGATCCTCCCATAGAGCTGCAGTCGGATCCGCTGACCCTCGCGGCCTGGTGGGAATGGTGGGCGGCGTCACATGGCCGACTGCCCGGACGCGTACATTCACGATTTCGATTGGAGTCTCTGTCTGACTATAGCCATAGCGCGCATGATGAATCCGATGGAATTCCTCACGGAACAGTGATGTCAGCGACACCGCTAAGGCGAAGGATTGACCGACATAACGGACATCGACCGTTCGAGAGAGAACCCAATGGTCAGGATCCACACCTTCCCGATGTAAGTCCTTTTGCCCTTGATCAACCAACGGTTGCGTGCTCTGTTCAAGAATCTCAATCGGCGTGTCTCCCGGTAGCATCACTGTCTGGACATAATCCAATTGCACCTCCGCAGCCAACATGCCCAGAGCAGAAAGCGTGGCGGCCATGGGCGACACCAACACGTGCGGAATACCCAGTGCTCTGGCCAGATCGCAGGCATGTAATCCGCCGGCCCCACCGAATGCCACCAGGACGGCTTCCCTGGGATCTTCTCCGCGCTCCACCGAAATGACACGCAGTGCGCGCTCCATATGGACATTGGCAATTTGGATCATACCCAAGGCCAGGGTCTGCCGGACATCCAAGCCGGGACGAGGGGCCAAAACCATCTGCCGGCTCAGTTCATCAAACGCCTGGTGCGCCGACTCGACATTTAATTTCATCCGGCCACCTAAAAACCCGTCGGTCGGCAATCGACCTAAAACAACATGAGCATCTGTGACCGTCGGGATGGTCCCGCCCCGCCCATAACACACCGGACCCGGTTGAGCTCCGGCACTTTGAGGTCCCACCCGGAGATTGCCGCCCGCATCGACGGTGGCCAAAGAGCCACCTCCGGCACCGACCGTATGAATATCGATGACAGGCACACGGATGGGATTTCCCCCGATTTGGGCTTCGGTCGTGACATGAATCGTCTCATGTACCAACGCCACATCTGTGGACGTCCCGCCCATATCATACGTCAGAATCCGGGTGAAGCCCGCCAACCCTGCCAGATATCGCGCGCCCACCACACCCCCTGCCGGGCCAGACAGAATGGAACGGACGCCATGCCCTCGCGCCTGTGCGACCGAAATACGCCCCCCGTTCGATTGCACAATATGAAACTCGGTCGGTTTCATCTCCCGTTCTAACCGGCCCAAATAGGTATCAAGGACCGGAGACACATAGGCGTTCACCACCGTCGTACTGGTTCGCTCATATTCCCGGAATTCCGGCAGGATTTCGGAGGAACCTGTCACAAAGAATCCTTCGTCACGCAATCGCTTTGTCACCCATTGCTCATGAGCAGGATTCACAAAAGAAAACAGAAACGACACGGCCACCGACTGAATCGCTTCATGCCGTAACATTTCAAGAATTGAGAGGAGGCCTTGCTCCTGAAGAGGCGTCAGGATGGTCCCTTCACAATCCACCCGCTCCGATATTTCGAATGACCATGCACGCGGAATTAAGGGCGGAGAAATGACAGGGAACAGGTCGTACAACTCAGGACGATTTTGCCGTCCAATCAGCAGCACATCACGAAAACCTTTTGTCGTAATGAGAGCCGTCCGCGCCCCCTTGCGCTCCAGAATGGCATTGGTAGCGACAGTGGAACCATGCACAATATGACGACCGGGATGATGAGGAAGTTGGGCTAACCCTTGCAGAACCGCTTCCGCAGGGTCGGCCGGGGTTGATAGAATTTTAAATCGCTGAAGAGATTGATCCGAGGAGGAATAGATGACAAAGTCGGTGAAAGTCCCTCCGATATCTATCCCCACCCACACATTTTGACTGGATTGGCCGGGAATCGACATAGAACACTCTCTTCTTCAGGGGAGTGTTGAAAAATGCCGCCAGCGGTGTTCTCGCCCCATTGCCGTGCTCACGCCCTCCTCCGTATGCTCCGTTCGTCCAGGCGGCTACGGCCTTCCCTTCGACATAACTCAGGGCAGGACTGGACGAGCCTCCCTTCGGCCCAGCTCAGGACAAGTTTTGAACACTCCACTATTTTTCTGGTGAGCCCTGGTTATTCATATACTGATTAAACAACAAGGTGTTTGAAATATTCTACAGACCATTCAAAAAATGGAAAGAGAGCATACCGGATTATGGGGAAGGTTTGAAGCGCAAAATCACATGGCGTTATAGGGAAGGAAGGGAAAAGGGGCTGGTTCAGCTATCCATGCATTCCAACGAACGCGCTTTCTTAACTTTTCACCAGGCCTTTTAACACCACGCGTCGTGGACTACCGCTTGCATTATCGTGAATCGTGAGCATGGCATGGTGGGTTCCCGGTTGGTGTGGAGCAAATCCGACCTGAAGGGTGCACGAATCGCCCGTATGCAAGGTCACATCCGCGCAGGTGTTTTCCGCAATAGAAAAGGCATCCGCTTCATTGCCGGTAATCTTCACCTCCATAATTTTGAGCAATCCCAACCCGATATTAGAGACGCGCATTTTATGACCCGCGGATGAAGGATTCACCTCCTGACCCGACGCCATCTCAAAGACCATGACATCCGTGCTCAGGCTTGGGAGGGGTATAGCCCCATCCCCGCTAAGCAGGACCGACACGCCATCGACATTCGTGCTGGCCGTGGCCAGATCGGGAAATTGGTCTTGATCAAAATCCTCCACCACCACCGCTGAAGGCGTGGCTCCAACACCAAAATGCCCTGCTGAGGTAAACAGTCCGGCTCCATTCCCCAATAAAATCGACAAACTATTGGAATCACGATTGACTACAACCATGTCCATCTCCTGATCTCCGTCGAAATCACGAAACACCACTCCCACCGGCGCAAAACCCACCTTAATGGGATCCAATTCGTTAAATGCCCCCCCCTCGCGCTGAAGCAGAATCCGAACAGTATCCGAAAAGAGACTGGTCACCGCGAGGTCCACCAATCCATTATGGTTGATGTCGGCTCCCTGAATCGCGCTTAAGGTGAAGCCCGGCTTCAGTTCCTTTTCAAGGACAAACTTCCCATTACCGGTATTCTTCAGAATGGAAACAAGCCCGTTCGGAGACCGCCAACTCGGCTGACTCCATGTCACCGCAAGGTCGGGCTTTCCATCACCGGTCAGATCCTCGACCAGCACCCCGGTCGGAAACATACCGTCCCGTCCGTCCTGTTCGTAATCCACGGGAGCCAGCAGGCCTCCCCGGCCATCATTTAAGAGCACCGCGAGATCAAACGGCGGGTAATACCCGAAGCGTCCACTATTCACCACCACCACATCACTCCATCCATCCCCGTTGACATCACGAACCGCTAGAAAGGTCGTCCCTTTGCCTGCCCCCTGGCTGGCTACCTTCTGAAACAGGCCGGTACCCTGACCTTTCAGCACAACCACCTGATCCGCTCCGCTCAATGCCAGAACCAGATCAAGGAGGCCGTCACCATCCATATCGGCGGCAACGACCGCCAACGGAATTTTCCCGACTCCAAAGGATACAGCCGATCGAAAGGTTCCATTGCCGTTGCCTAATAGCACTGAGACGTCGTCGGATGTACCGTTTACCGTCGCCACATCCCACAAGCCGTCCCCATTAAAATCTCCCGCCGTGATGGCTTGCGGAGCGCGCCCGACCGGATTACTCGGCGTAGGGGTATAGGTGAGATTCTGCGCATATACGGAGAGAGGCCATCCGGTCATACACGCCCAGGCGATGCCGAAAATCACAGATCGTTTGGCGAATGACCGGAACATCATGGGGTTAATTCAATGAAGAATCGGTATAGGTTTTTTCTAAAACAATTTCAATTTCGTCCGTAGCTGCCTTCCCTCGGTTGCGAAAACGGGCCGCCCAGTCAGGGTACTCTGCCAACGTGCAAAATATACTTTTCACAATAGCAGGCTTCACGGTTTCTTCCCAATGTGCGAGCCATGCCCTCTCATCCTCCTCACCCTCATAGTCATCCGGGAAGTTGGCTTCTAGGGAAAACCGTAGATTAAATGATTCCTCCTCGTGATACATCTTTTTCTCCTTCTCCATCATGACCGAAGGCCACTCCCTTTTGCGAACCTCCATTGTCCTTATCTCACAGGATCGCCTATATTAGATGTACCATTTCACTCAAAAGGAGGTCCAGAACCCATGCCGATTTTTGCCTATAGGTGTCAGGAATGTTCGCATCAATTTGAGATGCTTGTCCATGGCTCAACCATCCCGGAATGTCCGGAATGTAAAACCTCAAGACTAGAAAAACAGTTGACCGGATTTGCCGTTGGCGGGACAGGCAGTGGAATGAACATTGTTGATCCAGGCAGTTGTGGATCCTGCGGAGATCCCCGCGGACCAGGAGCTTGCTCGATGAATTAGGAGGTCCGGAAGCCTACCTTAGGTAGCAGACGACAGCTTCATTTCCCCGAATCAGGCTCTCTGCCATGGATATGTTCATTACCATTCAGGCCGTCTTCCTCAGGATCAATCCAAATCTTTGCGGGAAAACCTAACGAATCTTCCCCCACACCATAGAAAATGGCCTGGGCCGAAAGGATGTAGGTTATCCATCCAATCGTGCCATCCCCTTCAACGATTCGATAGTGCCTATCCGAGGCTTCAGGAAGGGATTCCTGTAATCCAGGAATCACCATCAACACACGATGCACACTGACATGCGGAGAGCGCTCCTGCTCCGTTTCCGGATAACGAATGGCCATCATTCCGTTGGGAAGGAGGGTATTTTGGGTGAAAGTCGTAACCTGAAAGGCTGAAGGATTGAGTAAAGATTCACACGACCACGTTGCAGAGGGGGAAGAAATCAGAAAGATGGGTGAGAACCCAAAGACCGTAAAGATCAGTGGACCAGCTCTGAAGCCTCCCATCGGGCACCTCCTGCTCGGGAATCTTCACGAAAACTTTTTACCCTCATCTTCTTATCGGTCACATCTAAACAGTCATTAAGAAAAAGAACAAAGACAGGAAGTTCATTCCCGGGAAGTCTTTGAAAAGGCGAATGGATTGAACAATCGGAGGGGATGGGTCGCTGGATTTGTTTGGGCAATGGCGGCACAGATTTATGGGGTCTTTATCTCAGAATGGGATGGCCATATGATCTCATTGTAAGCACTTTTGCAGCCGATTCATCCGAAGCCCGACAGGCTCCCAGCAGACAATCCACAGGCCTCAAGACAAATGACGACTGCTGGATTGGAGAGGGAGGACAGGCGAACGAGCGAAAGAGGGGACGCCGGATAGAAGTCTCTTCGCAGGGGGAAAAGAACCGGTTCAGCATACCCGGTGGAGGGGTGCCCCGGGCTATTCCGAACTGCCCAGCATATCGTCAATGAGGGGACGATTCAAATCTTCGCAGCCTGGACAAATCACGTCAAAAAATGTTTCATGATCGGCCACATAGTTTTTTTCATCCACCAATTTTTCTTCATGAATACTGTCGTAACATGCCGGGCAGAGCATCATGAGGCCGCGCATAACGGATACCGTTTTTCTTCCCTGGCTACGTGGTAAATGCATACCGTCCTCCCTGCCTAGGGTGGGTGCGGTCTCAACCGACATTATGACCACCCTCGTTGTTGGGCTAACAAAAAGTCTTCCTGTTCCAGATCGATACCACACGCGGGGCATTCATAGGGCTGATCCTCAGGTGGAATGCCGACGGGCGTGTCCTGGATCTTGCCTTGGCAAACATGGTAAAAATTTCCTCGGGCATTTTCATCATCCAAGATATCGGACTCATACTTTAAAATCATCTTACACTCCTTCACGTTACCGTTATGGCTTCTCAAGTTATAACAAGGCACCGATTTCCCGGGCAATCCCTATTCCGCTCAATCCGTTCCCGAATTCAGCCATCCCATCTTCCTGCAGCCCTTCATAGGCACCTGTGCCCCGCGAAGACGGGAATCGTCTTAGGAATAATGGTAGGGGTTTGGGCAACCTCGGGCTGGAGTCTTTCTGGAAAACCTGCCCCTGTCAAAGGCCCCATTGGATTGCAATCCCTGGTGGAACACACCTTTTCCAAGCCAGTCTTCCTCACCGCCAGTCCGGATCAGACCAATCGCTTGTTCGTGGTGGAACAGAATGGCCGCATTTTCATCGTGACTCCAGGCCAACGGGATCCGTCTCTTTTTATGGATATCGCTGAAAAACTATCCACAGGAGGGGAACGAGGACTCCTGGGCCTGGCATTCCACCCTCAGTACTCGAAAAATGGCCGGTTCTTTGTCAACTACACCAGGGCACAGGACGGGGCCACGGTGATTGCCGAATACCAGGTATCACCCGACTCCGCCCGAGCGGGCCCACAAGAAACCATTCGGCTGGTCATTCCACAACCCTACAGCAACCATAACGGAGGCATGATTGCTTTTGGCCCCGATGCATTCTTGTATATTGGAACGGGAGATGGCGGAGCTGGCGGTGATCCGGAGAATCGAGCGCAAGATCGAAAGTCCTTGCTGGGTAAATTCCTCCGGATTGATGTGGATGGACCGCCTCCCTTCCGCATCCCTGCCGACAACCCCTTTGTCGGACAACCGGGCCAACCTGAAATCTTTGCGCTTGGCCTTCGAAATCCCTGGCGCTTTTCCTTTGACCGCCAGACCGGGGACTTATGGGCGGGGGATGTCGGACAGAACCTCTGGGAAGAAATCGATGTAATTGCAAAAGGGAAAAACTATGGATGGCGACTCTTAGAAGGGAACCACTGTTTCAATCCCGCCAAGAACTGCGAATCGGCCCAGCAGGTGGTTCCACCGGTCACAGAATACCGGCACGAACAGGGACGATGCTCGGTGACCGGGGGCTACGTCTATCGTGGGAAGCGCGTGCGTTCGTTAGAAGGGGTCTATGTGTTCGGAGATTTTTGTACCGGAGAAATCTGGGGTTATCGCAACGGGCAGACCACACAACTGCTGGATACGGACCTACAAATCTCGTCTTTCGGGGAAGACCGTGAGGGAGAACTCTATGTGATCGGTCATCAAGGCAAGATTTTTCAGATCGCACCGAACACGTCGGTTATCTTGCCCTAGCCAGCCATTAAAATTTTTGAATCTTTTGGAATAAATCGACTTCATCAAGAGCTTTTCCCACGCCATACACCACGGAGGTCAAGGGATCTTCCACTGTAATGATGGGCAGATTGGTTTCTTCCTGAAATCGCGTGGCAATGCCCGGCAACAACGAACCCCCGCCTGTAATCACCACTCCCTTATCGATAATATCTCCGGCCAATTCCGGCGGCGTATTCTCCAACGCATTCCGTAAGGCATTCACGATGGCATGGATGGGATCTTCCAAGGCTTCTCGAATCTCGGAATCATTCACTACGACCGTCCTGGGAATACCCGAAATCATATCCCGCCCTTTGACCATCATCGTTTTGGCCTGTTCCAACGGATAGGCAGATCCGACTTCGATCTTCACCTTTTCCGCCATGTGATCACCAATCAGGAGGTTATACCGTCGCTTAATATAACTCATAATGGCGTCATCCATGGAATCACCCGCCACTTTAACCGACTCGCTACAGACAATGCCCCCAAGGGAAATGACAGCAATATCGGTGGTACCTCCTCCAATGTCGACCACCATGTTCCCCGAAGGTTCCGTGATCGGTAATCCCGCTCCAATTGCTGCCGCAACCGGCTCCTCAATGAGATAGACTTCCCGGGCGCCGGCTTGGCTGGCCGATTCACGGACAGCCCGTTGCTCAACTTCGGTGATACGGGATGGGACACCAATAATACAGCGAGGCCTGACGAACGCCCGTCGGTTATGCGCTTTGGTAATAAAATAATGCAACATGCGCTCGGTCATGGCGAAATCGGCAATAACCCCTTCTTTGATCGGGCGGATCGCCACAATATTACCCGGTGTCCTTCCCACCATGCGTTTGGCTTCGACACCCACGGCCAATACCGTGTTCGATTGTTTTTCGATAGCCACCACCGAGGGTTCACTCAGGACGATACCTTTACCGCGAACATAGACCAGTGTTGTCGCCGTTCCTAAATCGATGGCTAAATCACTCGAAAACCACCCTAAGATATCACTCAACCCTGGCATGAGCCCCCCATGTGGAAAGACGGTTGATTCAGAAAATGCCGATCAGGCTGTCGCCTGTTCGGCACTACCGACATATATCGGAACACCTTTTGTCAAAATAAAGGAATATTGAGAAATTGTTCGGGAATGTGTTTGTCACCAAGAAGCCAGCGGCTTCTTCCATGAAACCAAGCTCCTGATCAACCATTCAGGGAGCAGAAATCCCACATCATCCATCTGGACGAAAGACCTGGCCCGAGAGGAGGGATATGAGACATGAGGCCTGGCTGTGGCCCGGCACAGGCTAGGCGATCATCCTGTCTATGTCAAGAGTACAGAGAACCCATTTCTACGGTTGTGAATCAGGCGCGAGCGCTTCACGGCCACTTCAGGCAGATCACACACTTGCTCTGAAGGCTGGGTATGGTATAAGAAGAGGAACATTTTTTGTCGGGCTCGCATCATCCTCTGGAGGAAGAGTTACCTCGATCGTGTCTAAAAAAGGCTTGCTGTTTATCATCGTCCTGGCTCTTATCGCCATTTACCTGGGATTAATTGGGAACGCACGATGGGGAGATTCCACCCCCCCTGAAATCTCTCTCGAACAACCGTTCGAGCTGGTCGGCCCCACCACGCCACTGGTTCTTCGTATTCATGATGATGAGACCGGTCTTCGGGACATCTCAGTCCGCATTATTCACAACATGGAAACATTCAGCCTGGCCGACCAATCCTTTTCTTCTGAGGGGTGGTTGTCGGCAGCAGGCGGACGGGACCATGAATTCACGCTGAACGTTGTTCCCTATGCCAACTCAGACCTGCCACGGAGACAAGGGCAGGCTCAACTCATTGTGACCGCCAGGGATTATTCCTGGCGAAACTGGTTTGAAGGTAACGGACAACGGCTGGAGAAGGAATTTACCCCACAATTTACACCACCCAGATTGGAACTCCTGTCCCCCCCCACGACCATCGTGCAAGGTGGAGCAGGCATCGTGAGGTATCGAGTAATTCCGGAAGTGTCTATTCACGGCGTCAAGATTGGAAAGGCCTTCTTTCCGGGATATCCTGCACCGGACAAAGCCGGCATGTTTGCTTTCATTGCCTTTCCTTATAATTTGCCGTCCTCAACCCCGATTCAAGTGATTGCAGACGACGGGTATGGTAACTCCGCTCTCATGGATGTGAGTTTCAAGGTCAAACCCCAAGCCTGGCGCACCCGTTCCATCACGATTTCGGACTCATTTATTCGTAAAACGGTTCCAACCATTCTGGCACAGACTCCTGAATTACAGAGTACGGGCGATCCACTGAAGGATTTCCTTCTGGTCAATGACACGTTACGCAAAATGAATAACGAGACCATTTCCAAACTGGCCAAGAGCAGCCGACATGAATTTCTCTGGAAGGGGGCTTTTCGCCAATTGTCGGGCTCACAGGTCGAGGCTTCCTTCGCCGATCACCGCAAATATACGTATAAGGGACAGGTCGTCGATACCCAAGATCATTTAGGATTTGATCTCGCCGTCACCCAGCATTATCCCGTCGAAGCGGCGAATAACGGAATTGTGATATTTGCCGGATATCTGGGAATTTATGGGAACACGATTATTCTTGATCATGGATATGGATTGCTTTCCTTGTATGCGCATCTCTCTTCGATTGAAGGCAAACCCGGTGACGCGGTCACCCTGGGACAACCCATTGGCAAATCAGGCACCACCGGTCTCGCAGCCGGCGACCACCTGCATTTTAGTTTGATTTTGCATGGCGAACAGGTGAATCCCACGGAATGGTGGGATCCGTTTTGGGTGAAAACCCGCATCAAAGACCAGTTAGGATTGCCCTCTCTGGTTAAACCAACGGATGAAGAACCGGAACCGGCCACAACACACTTAGGCCCCTCTCCCGCGCCAGTCCAGTAATGTCATAAGGCGGCTTCACCCTCCGAGATCCCGAATCCCACATGAATTTCAAGACCCTCTGAGTCATCAAAGGATACGAACGTATGGCCAAACGAACCCGGTCTGGCACCGATAATACCACCAACAACCCTTCAGCAATCATCCCGGTTTTGTTGGATGAAACGACGCGGCAACGCTATCTCAATTATGCGCTCTCGGTTATTACCTCACGAGCCCTCCCGGATATCCGGGATGGATTGAAACCGGTGCAGCGGCGCATTTTGTTTTCCATGTTTCACAATCATCGCCTGGTGCCTGACCGGCCTCCCATCAAGAGCGCCAAAGTCGTGGGGTCGGTTATCGGTGAGTGGCATCCACATGGAGACGCGGCGGTTTATGACGCGATGGCTCGCATGGCCCAACCCTGGTCATTGCGCAACACCCTGGTGGATGGCCATGGAAATTTCGGCAGCCAGGACGGCGACCGTCCTGCCGCTTATCGCTATACCGAAGCCCGTCTGACACCCCTCGCACTCGAACTGCTGAATGAACTGAATAAAAACACAGTCGACTTCCAACCCAATTACGATGGCAAAGCGGAAGAACCGCTGGTCCTCCCCGCCCGCTTTCCCAACCTGCTGGTGAATGGATCGACAGGAATTGCCGTGGGCATGGCCACCAATATCCCTCCCCATAACTTAGGAGAGGTGATCGAGGCCGCGATCGCCTTGATTGCGAATCGGGATGCCTCTATTTCCGATCTCATGAAATACCTGAAAGGCCCGGACTTTCCGACCGGCGGCGAAATTTTGAACAACAAAACTGAAATCCGGGAAATGTATGAGACCGGACAGGGGTCGATCCGGCTTCGCGGAGAATATGAAGTCAAAGCATTGGATCACGGAAAATCAGCCATTCTCATTACATCCATTCCCTTTGCCGTCGATAAGTCCGCCATTGTTGAACGGATCGGCGAATTAATCATCACCAAAAAGGTTCCGCAATTGGTGGATGTCCGTGACGAGTCCACAACCGAAGTTCAGATCGCGCTTGAGACACAAAAAGATGCCGATCCCCATCTGGCCATGGCCTATCTCTTTAAACATACCCCGCTACAAAATAACTTTTCCGTTAATTTGACGTGCCTGGTTCCAGTACCGGGATCGACCGTGGCCCGCCCTGATTGCCTGAATCTTAAGCAGATGCTGGAACAGTTCATCGACTTTCGCTTTGTCACCGTCAAACGAAGATTCAGCTACGATTTGCAAGTCCTGGAAAAGCGAATCCATATCCTGAATGGGTTCAAACTCATTTTCGACGCTCTGGATCAGGTGCTCAAGATCATCCGGCAAAGTGAAGGTAAAGCCGATTCTGCCAATAAACTCCAGCAACGATTCGGACTGGAACCCATTCAAACCGATGCGATTTTGGAAACGCCCATCTATAAATTATCCCGAACCGAAATTAAAAAAATGCTGGATGAGCTGGCTGACAAGCTCCGCCAGGCCAAGAATCTCAAAACCCTTCTGGCTTCCAATACCAAATTATGGGATGTGGTCAAAAAAGAACTGGAAGAGGTTGCCACGACTTTTGGAGACAAACGCCGGACCAAAATCGGGCGGCGGCAAACCGAGGAAGTCGAGTTTGATCCGGACGCATTCCGGGTTAAGGAAGACGCCGTGATCACCGTTTCCGCAGATGGATGGATCCGGCGAGTCGGCCTCATCAAAGATCTTTCCAAAGCACGGGTTCGGGAAGGCGATCGGATCATGACGATTTTAGGCGGGAGCACCCTAGAATCGGTGGTGTTCTTTTCCAATTATGGCAGCGCCTACTCTATTCGCATCGGCGATATTCCACCGGCCCGAAGCGGCTTTGGAGATCCGGCGCAAAAGCTCTTTAAATTCAAAGATGGCGAACGTATTATTGAGGGGCTGAGCTTCGATCCGCGTACGCGGACAACAGGACTGTCCGCCCTTGCACCGTCAAAAGATCGCAACCTGCCACTCTTCGACAGTACCCCATCCGATCTCTACGGAGAAGCCGTCGCCATGACTTCCAGCGGGATGGGAATTCGATTTGAGCTTGCCGCCTTCCAGGAGCCGTCGACCCGACTGGGCCGAAAATTTTGTAAACTCAAGGAAGGGGAAGAAGTCGTCGGAGTCAACCAGGTGACCGCTCCTCTGCAAAAAACCGTCGTGGCGGTTGTCTCCGCGCGAGGACGAGCCTTACTCTGTCAGGCCGAAGAGGTGGCGCAATTGGCCGGACCCGGCCGTGGAGTCATCGTGTTGAAATTAGACCAGAACGATACCGTGGTTGGATTTAAATTATTATCTTCAAAAGAAGAGGAGCTCGCGCTTGCCAAAGAAGACGGGGGCACCCTTTCCGTCTCCCTTCGCAAATACCAGGTGGTCGGACGTGGAGGAAAAGGACATCCATTGCTTAGGCGGGGTCGTCTGACCGGCATGATTCCAACTGAATTGACTGTGCCGGTTTTCCAAACAGAAGTTGCCCCCTAGTTTCCTGATGCATTACACCAAGAACCTGTTGCCTTTTTTCATTCTCATTCACTCACGAGGATCCGTTCATGGGTAAAACATATGATGCCAGTGACATCGTCGTACTGGAGGGAATTGAACCCGTCCGACGCCGTCCTGCGATGTATATTGGAGGCACCGATAAGACGGGCCTGCACCACTTAGTCTGGGAAATTCTGGATAACGCGATCGATGAGGTTATTAATGGGTACGCCACTCACATCATCGTGGAACTGGATAAATCACGTGAAGGCCTCCGCATCACGGACAACGGTCGTGGCATTCCGGTGGATAAACATCCCAAACACAAAAAGTCGGCATTAGAAATTATTATGACAACCTTACATGCCGGAGGTAAGTTTGATACCGGAAGTTACATCCATTCCGGCGGATTGCATGGAGTCGGAGCCTCGGTGGTGAATGCCCTGTCCCGTCACCTCGAAGTTCAGGTGAAACGTGACGGCAAGGAGTGGGAACAGACCTATCAGGCCGGAGTACCTCAAGGCCCGGTCAAAGCCCTGGGCAATGCACGGGGGACCGGAACTTCGGTCTATTTTCGTCCCGATCCCAAAATATTCGGCAAAACCATTCAATTCGATCCCGCTGTGTTACAGGATACGCTTGATGCGAAGGCCTATCTGCATAAGGGGCTCAAGCTGACTTTCAAAGATGGGACCACCGGAGAAACCCACCTGTTTCATCACGAGCAGGGCATCCAGGAATACTTGCGCAAATTAGTGGCGGATCGCGGTCGAAAAACGACCGCCGATTTCGTTTTCTACCTGGAACGGCAATTTAAAAATGGCCCATCAGGCGCTGAAGGAGGCGCACAGGCACTGAAGATGGAAGTCGCCTTGCAATGGACCGATGAACCCGCCGAATTCGTCAAAAGTTATGTCAATGGGGTGGCCACTCCGAACGGGGGCACGCATGAAATGGGGTTACGCGGCGGCATCGTAAAAGCGGCACGCAATTACATCGACACCCACAATCTCACACCCAAAGGCCTCTCCCTTCAAGCCGAAGATATTCGCGAGGGCATGGCGGCCGTACTGAGCGTCCTCGTCCTCCATCCGCAATTTCAGGGTCAAACGAAGGAGCGGCTCAATAATCCGGAAGTGCAGGCGCAAGTGGATAGTCTGGTCCGGCCGGCCCTTGAAACCTATCTCAACGAAAATCAAAGTATTGCCGAAGCCCTTGTAGGTCGCATGATTCTGGCCGCCCGAGCCCGTGAAGCCTCTCGTGAAGCCTCCAAAGCCGTGATGCGGAAGTCAGCCGTGAGCCATCGCCTCAACCTGCCGGGGAAACTGGCCGACTGCCAGAGCACGGATCCAACCATCAGCGAACTGTTTATCGTCGAGGGCGACTCCGCAGGCGGAACAGCCAAACAAGGCCGTGACTTAAAAAATCAGGCCATTCTTCCCATACGGGGCAAAGTGCTGAACACGGAAGAACTCACCCTGGCCAAAGTGGTTGAGAACAAAGAGCTGGCGGATGTCGTCAAAGTCTTGGGCTGTGGAGTCGGTAAAGACTTTGATCTCAAGAAACTCCGGTATCATAAAATTATTTTGTTGATGGATGCGGATATTGACGGCTATCACATCAGCACACTGTTGTTGACGTTTTTTTTCCGGCACATGCCTGATCTGATCCGGCAAGGCCACGTTTACATTGCCCAACCGCCACTCTACCGGATTGAAATCGGGAAGGAAGTCCACTGGGCCGGGACCGACGAGGAAAAGGAACGCATTGTGTCAGGAGCCCGCAGCAATGCCAATCCCACCATCAGCCGTTTCAAAGGCTTGGGCGAAATGTTTCCCCAACAGCTCAAAGTCACCACCTTGCACCCCGCCACTCGTCGCTTACTCAAAGTCGAACTGTTAGACGAACTGCAAACCGACCGGACGTTTCAGGATTTGATGGGCAAACGCACCGAGGCCCGGTATGAATTTTTAATGGCCAATGCGGGGCTGGCTGATAATCTGGACGTGTAAGAAAATTTGGGTCGGTCATCCCTGCGATCTTTGGTAGTGTTTTCTTGAACACCCCTAAATAAGACTCCTCTCAGGTTCATTTTTCTCCTGTAGCGACGGGTCGGTGACCCGTCGTCTTCATCGCACGTCGTCTTGCACCACACGTCGCCCGGCCATCCAAGATAGACGTCCCACCGGGACGTCTCTACTGCAGACCGGTTGCTTCTTCTCTTGTAGCGGCGGGTCGGTGACCCGTCGTCTTCATCGCCCGTCGTCCGGCAATCGAAAAGAGACGCCCCGGCGGGGCGTCTCCACAATTCGGAAGAGAAAAGGGTAAAAGGATAAAGGACAAAGGGTTAGGGGGTGTCCTGGGCAAGACGAAAGCCGAGGCAGTTGTGCCGGGCGTCAAGGGGTGCCCCTGAACCGGTTCGAGGACCGGAGGGCGTCTGGTGTGAAGAACCAGGCACCGCCCCGGACCACACGCAACGAACAATCTCCCCCAGTGGCTTCTAGCCAGGCAGAGCCATCCGTCGGTGCGCCCTTGTAATTCGCATGCAAGCAATCTTCCACCCATTCCCACACATTCCCGCTCATGTCATACAGCCCAAAGGCATTCGACTGTTTGCTGCCCACCTCGGCCGTCTTCCCACCTGAATTCTCAGAAAAGACTGCATAAATCCCCAGCTGGTTTTCTTCTGAAGTCCCAGCCCATGTCTCCTGCTTGGCCCCGCTACGCGCCGCATATTCCCACTCGGACTCCGTGGGCAACCGATATCGTTGGCCGGTTTCTCCCGCCAGCCACGCCGCATAGGCTCTCGCCTCCTCCCATGAAACATTGATGACTGGGCGTGGTCCACGGCCCCAGGCTTGATCATTCGGAAACGGTCTATTGGTCGCAATAGCAAACCGGTCGTATTCCTCAAAGGTGACTTCGTGTTTTCCCATGGCAAAAGCCTGTATGTTGACTTCTGGGATGAAATCAGATTCACCCCCTTGCCGATACGTGCCATTAGGAATGGGCACCATCTCGGGTGGGATATGAATGCTCACGACTAAGGATTGCACTTTCAACAGAGCCTGATGAAGTTATAGCCTTTCTGCCAGAGCCAGGTGATCACTCCCAGCATCAGCACGAAGAGGAGCCCGGCTGCCATCCACAGATGTCTAGCCCGAAGGCTGGCATCGAGAAACTCTTTGGTGAGCCCCACAGCATTGACCCCGGCCTGTTGGAAATCGTAATACTCCCGGCCGGTGGCCAGACCATCGAAACGGGGCTTGCCCATGGATGCCCATTTCTGCGCTCGGCTTTCCAACAGCGTGCGATCCACCAGCGCTTTTTTGTTGGTCTCGACATACTCCTTCAAGGCCGGCCAGGCCTCGAAGAGTTTTTCGTGGCTGATCGAGACGGTGGCTTCCTCCTTTTCGCCTTCCGTGCGCAGGAGACGTTCGGACACCAGCCGGTCGATCACCGGGTGGAGTTCGTGGGGGAATTCGCCTTTCTTTTGCCGGTTACGGGTGGGAACACCCTCTTCCTTTTGCACCTTGGCCAATGCGTGAAAGAGAATAGGCAAGGCCTTCGCGGCCTTGATGCCCAAATCCCGCTCGATGCTCGCTTCCACCTGTTTTACGTGGGCCCCGATGGCCCCGGCCACGCCGCCGATCCGGTCATAAACCGTCTCGCTTAAGGTGTGGTTCACGCGATCTTGAAAGAGACGGTCCAGCACGAAGGCCAACAGTGGCAGGTTGCCGGATTCCGCCTCGCTCTCCCGAATGAGCCGTGCGGCGAAGGTTTCGTCGATGGTGAGGCCTGCCGCCTGGGCCGGTTTCAGGACCATGTCCTGCATCATGTAGAATTTGACGGGTCCCAGCGCAAAGTGGCCCACTTTGCTATTCAGCACTTGCACCATCTCCTGGTGCCGGTGGCAATAGTGCAAGTAATCGCTGCGGATGGTGCCTATCACCCAGAAGGCTTTCTCTTGGGTGGCCTGATAGAGCGCCGTCAGGAAGCTGTTGGCCTGCACTACGTCATGGGAAGTGAATAGTTCTTCCATTTGATCGATGAAGAGCACGAGGGTGCGTGAGGCGACGCTGTCCCTCATGATGGCCATGATCTGGGTACCGAGCGTTTCCGGTGCCTTGGTGAGTTTCTCCAACAGCGTATCCGGTCTAAAACCCGCCTGGGTCACCAGGGAGCCCAATGCCCCGAGCATGGCTTCTATCGGCTGCTGGCGTTGACTGGGGACCATCCGCACACTCAGTAAAGGCTGGGCGTCAGGAAATCCTCCGGATTCCAATTTGGGAAGAACCCCCGCATCCACCACCGAGGATTTGCCCACACCCGAGTCGCCGCTAATGATCATAAACCGGCCTTCCGGTTCCCGCAGACGGTCGAGGATATCCCGCACTTCGGCATCGCGGCCAAAGAACACCGGCGCGTATTTACGCGTGAAGTGAAGGAGGCCAGGATAGGGGGAGCCCTGTTCTTCGATATTCCAAGTGACGGTTGCAGACTTGACGGGCTCAGTGAGGTGGGAGAGTTCCGTTTGTTTTCCGTCCTCCAGATGCCTCGCGACCGCAGCCAGCACGAGGGAGGACAGTTCGTGGGGAGACGAAAAGGGGCTGGCGAGTTTTTCGGTTAACAGATGTTGCCGCAGAGTCTTGATCCGCTCGCCTCTGTCCTCTGCATAATAGGCATCACTAAAAGAATTGGGCCAAGGTGTCTTGTCATCCACGAAAAAGGTGAGGCAAGGTTTCCTGAGGGCTTCGGCATGACGAAACTCCAACTCGGTGACGGACAGATTGTTCGGGTTTCCATGATTGACAGGAGGTACATAACCATACCGAAAGGCAAACAGTCCCACATAGATATCGGCTCTCCCGACGTCTTTCAAACATTTGTCAGCGGGACGCTGATCGGCGGCAACATAGTCCTCCATGGCGATGACCTGATACCCCGCTTTTCGCAAGGCATCAAAGACGACCTGCCGATATTCTTTCAAGTCTTCGAACGTGGAGGAGAGATAGATCGTTGGCATGACCGCGAAGGATTTCTTGAATCAAAGAAACACGTCCGTTCTCTTTTCAAGATCTATTTGGCCAGAATCCGGACATAACTTCAAGCATGTTTGGACCAAATGGTTCTGTACAAACGCACCGAAGCCCTGTCCGAATTTCTCATGGCCAACGCCGGATTGGCAGACAATTTTGACGGATCACAAACGATAAGGCGGAAACAGCGAGGAGGAAGGAGCGGACTTGGAAGAGTAAGGCGGTTTCTTTTTCCCCTCACCTCTTAGAATGTTACACTACCTATTATGAAGACCGACATGACCAAAACACCATCCGAAACAGCCCTTGACCACGTCAAACAATATCACGAGCAGACCAAGCATGAGTTCAACCGGTACGCCCGGTCGCTCGGATACCTGGATTGGGCCAATCAGCCCAATCCCTTCCGCCGATTCGATGGCGCTCCGCTTGTTGCGCTTCCACACCTCCCACTCGACGAAGACCCGCTGTCTCCACCGTATGAATCCCTCTTTCATCCGCCCTCGATCCCCTCTCAATCCATCACCCTCAACACCCTGTCTCGCTTCTTTGAATATGGGTTATCACTCACGGCGTGGAAGCAGTATGGCGAGACCCGGTGGGCATTGCGGAGTAATCCTTCCAGCGGCAATCTCCACCCCACCGAGGGTTATCTCTTCACGGGTTCCCTGCCTCACCTTGCACTGGAACCAGGCCTGTACCACTATGCTCCGAAGGAACATGCCCTTGAACACCGTTGGGCTCTTCCTCCTGGACCCGCCCGATCAATACTTCAAGGCATGCCTTCTGAAGGATTTCTGGTAGGCCTCACGTCCGTTCATTGGCGTGAAGCGTGGAAATATGGAGAGCGGGCCTTTCGATACTGCCAACATGATACGGGCCATGCCATCGGCACGTTGCGAATTGCCGCGGCGACTTTAGGCTGGAATCTGTTGGTGTTGAGTGGCACCTCAGACGAGACGATCGCACGGCTTTTGGGTCTGACCCGACCGCAGGATTTCCAACAGGCCGAGCGGGAATACCCGGAATTGCTGGCGGCAGTCTGGCGCAGAAACCTTCAACCCTCTCCCACGCTGAATCTGGCATTCGACGATCTTCATGATACGGTGCTCACAACCGGAGAATGGAAAGGCACGGCAAACCGTTTGAGCAAAGATGAACCGGTCTTGTGGAACCTGATCGATTCCGTCACGGTGGCGTCATGGAAATCGACGCAAGAACCCGAACCCATTGCCTTTCATGCTTCAGGTGTTCCCATGAACAAAGGGAAAATGATTAAATCTGAACCCTTGGCTGGTCACATCATCCATCAACGACGGAGTGCCGTCGCATTTGACGGACGAACCGGCCTCCCCGCCGATCGTTTTTTCACCATGCTGCAACGGATCATGCCAAGAGGGGACCTGGCTTTACCGGATCGACCCATGCCCTGGGATGCCATCCCCTGGGAACCCACGATTCACCTCATCCTGTTCGTTCATCGAATAGACGGTCTCCCGCCTGGTCTGTATTGGGTGAATCGAAATCCAGAACACCGGGACCTCATGTTTTTCAAAAGCGCGATGCACGAGCAGTTTGTCTGGTCGACTCCTGAAGCATGCCCCTCCAATCTTCCGCTCTACCTCCTGGAAGAAGGTAATGCGCAAAATCTGGCCAAACAACTCAGTTGCGGACAGGACATTGCCGGAGACAGTGCATTTGCGCTTGGAATGGTCGCCGAATTCGACCAGAGCTTAGAAACGTATGGCCCATGGTTTTATAAACGGTTGTTTTGGGAAACCGGATTGATTGGCCAAGTGCTCTACCTGGAGGCCGAAGCGGCTGAGATCCGGTCAACGGGAATCGGCTGTTTTTTTGATGATCCGGTCCATCGGGTGCTCGGCATTCATCCTCAAACCACGTGGCAATCACTTTATCATTTCACTGTTGGCGGTCCGCTGGATGATGGTCGTCTTACGACCTTGCCGCCATACGGCCCTCATGTCACATGATGATTTTTCCGCCCCTCTGTAAAGGGTTTAATTTCCAAGAGGACTTAAAGAGGGGGGATTCCCAAATCCTCGATTCCTATTCCTCCCCTTTGTAAGCAACTGTC
>JACKFF010000019.1 GCA_020632595.1 Nitrospiraceae bacterium
ATTGCCCTATGAATCCAGCGCCTGGCTGGTGGGCGATGTTAAGACCTTTAAGCCGCCCTCTGATGCCCTCGTCGTCAAAGACAGCCGGGACAGAGCCGTCGTCCTGTTTCGCAGCTCCTGGTCGAAAAACTTCGCCGGCGAACGCAACCCCGATCACAGTTTCCGGGATATGGGGTAATTTCGTCTATCGGAAAATCCTTCCACTCCTCTTAGGTATTTGCATGTCGTCGCCCAAGATTTGACAGAATGATAATGACATGAGGCTTGCGTTGCGACTGAAGCTGCTTGATCAATAAAGGGATTCTGTGTTCCGTGTGCGGGGAAGGTCATAGAAATGGACTATTCAGAAGGGGACGGCTTTCTTCCATTTAACCAGATCCCCAACATCAGGATGAGCAGGGATGATACGACACTGGTTAAGGTGTTGATGGCACCCGTCATATTTAGCACGGAATAAATAAAATTAAGATCAACAAGTATTCTATTCTGGTACAAGGTAAAAACGATGGTAAATACTGAACCGGTACCGATACACACAGGTATTATCCAAATCCATGCTTGGCGGAAATATTTCGCGATCAAAACCCATCCGATGACTAATGTGAATTGAATAATAATTGTGGTAATCACATTAAAGATCATTCGAAATTCTCCTGAGACAGAAAAATCTGAATCTTGCCATATCCAACCTAGTCCCAAGCCAAAGAAAAAAAGTACTGTGGCAACTATATAGCGTGCATACATGGCAGGCTGTCCAATAATGGTATATGAAGAAAGATCATGATCAGGCAAGATCACACTCAGCACGTGTTTTAGTTGCTCAGAAACCCCTGTTGACGTTCGATCGAACTCTGTAAACCACCATTTTTTCTTGGAGGTGCTCTGGCCGAAAATCGGGGTTCCATCTTCTGTGAAACCAATGATGTAAATGGCATCCTGAAAATTTGGCAAATGGATTGGAAAATGTTTTTCTATTATTGCCTTAAATTCCTCGTAGAATGCCTTCTCTTTTTTAGCTCTTCCTTTTTTTGTTAGAGCATCAGTGGGACGTGGTGGTAAATAAAGAAGCAGAGAGGTATGGTGAACATTGTTTTTTACCGTCTCGATCTCCCACTCTATGCCGGCAGATTCACCAACGGTTAATACAACTAATCGAGATTGACTGAGCAATTCCTCCACTTTCTTCTGCCAGCCCTGCTGCCGCACAAAAATTCGATAAGCTCCCTGAGGAAAGATTCCTATTCGTGATTCCCAATTGGGTTCTCCTATCGATACAAAAGGTCCGATGGCATTGAGTGCAAGGAGGAAATCCTCGCTGGTACCTTGAATGGGGACGGTACTTTCGCCTGCTGAAATAACGTCATAGGTTCTTGATTTGTCTTCATTAAAAGGACGGAGGAACAGCACCGGCGGTCGGTTGTCAATTTCGGCAATTCGGTCAAAAGGGGGTACCAGAAAATAGCTTGAAAAAATGACCATGACGGTGCATGTAATCAATCCAATGATGGTGAGCCAAAAGAAGCCAACTGACCATCCCTTAAGTGTCATTAAGCCGCTAACTAGCACTCCGCACAGCAAGCATCCAACCGTACCGATCAAATAAGTCGTATATCCAATCAGAGTCCTGGTGTTTTCAGACATGTGAGAACTCCAAACCCCGGTATGGCGCTTGTTTATTATGCGAACAACTCGAACATATCATTTCAAAAGTATTGCTAATTAATTTGGGGTTCCATTGTTAAATGTATATTCTGCTGAATGTGAACAGCAATTCTAGAATGTTGGATACACTACAATCATGCTGTTTTTCCTGCGGGCATCGACGAGCACCTCAGGGAGCTGTTCACCGGTTACAATGTCCGACTCATGGAAAACGCCAGCCCGCCTGGTTCATGATGACCGCATCTGCACGTTGGCGGATGGCGGGGCAGGCATAGGAAATAAAGACAGGATGGATATGGGTCTGGCTCAGTGAAAAAATAAACGATGAAACTTATTGAAGGATAAAACGAAGCCGCCAATTGTGGGTCAAATTTTCCATGAGTGCAATCGTTTGTAAAAACAGAGTTTTACCTTTGACAACAAGTCTGTCATTCTGGGCCAACGGCGAAGGATCTGTGCCCATGTTGAATATGGCACAGGTTAGCCCGATTCTTCGTTTCACTGAGGATGACAGGGGCTTCCAAACTTGCTCAAATTATTCATAGCCCAGAATTCATAAGGACATAGTCTGGCTGAAGGAGTTCAAGATTGTACAAATCAATCTTCTACTTTTTGTTGAATTGATTCCGCCAACTGATCATGCTTCTTTTCTTCTATTTGGCTGAAGGCAACTATAAAAACAAAACGCGGGAAAAACTTCAAGTTTTCCTTATCTCGCAGAGGCTAAGTTTTATGAAATGGGCTGTGTAACAGACGGATGACTGGAAAGACCAAGCAGAGCGGCAGGTGAGTGAGTGGCTTACCAAAGGAAGGCAAAAAATTCATAAAGGAGCTGTGGAAATGTTCAAGAAACCAATGAAAATTTTGGTGGGTATGGCTCTTTTCGGAATGATGAGTGTCTTCTTGAATTTTTCCTCCCTGAGTTTTGCGAATACTTCTCCAGCACCTGACATCATTAGTCCAGCGTGGATTAACTCAGTGCCACTCAAGATGGAAGATCTCCGTGGCAAGGTGGTGATGGTGGAGTTTTGGACATTTGGATGCTGGAACTGCCGGAATATCGAACCGTATGTCAAGGAATGGCACGACAAGTACGCCAAGCAAGGGCTGGTTGTAATTGCAGTCCATTCGCCGGAATTCAAATATGAATACGATGTGCAAAAGGTCAAAGATTACATTGAGGAACACCACATTCCCTATGCCGTGCCCATCGATAATGAATTCCGGAACTGGCGACAGTACCGCAATCGCTATTGGCCGACGCTGTATCTGATCGATAAGCGGGGAAATATTCAATACACCAAGATCGGTGAAGGCAGCTATGAAGAAATCGAAAAAACTATTCAGCAGCTACTGGCCGAACCGACCTAACAGGACGTTTGTGAAGAGGTATGCAAAGATCAATAGGTAGCGAGAAGGCTGGAGGAAAGAGCCTTTGAGGAAATCGTGATCCGGTTTTGATCAGGGGGAGATGACGGACTTATTCTTGACGACATTTCTTGAGGACCTCAGCCATTTCCTGATGGATATGGCCGTTGGTGGCGATAAGGGTGCTGCCATAGATGGAGTAGGGTTCGCCTGCATAATTTGTTATCTTTCCCCCGGCTTCCTCCAGGATGACTTTGCCTGCCGCAGTGTCCCACGGATTGAGTTGTAGTTCCCAAAAGCCATCGAATCGGCCGCAGGCGATGTAGCAGAGATCAATTGCGGCGGTGCCGGTGCGGCGCATCCCGCGCGCACGGAGGGTGAATGCGCAAAATTCCTTGAGATTATTATCTTTGGCGGTGTGCACGTCATAGGCAAAGCCGGTGACGAGTAACGCTTCATGTAAATGAGGTGTCGCTGAGACATGAATGGGTGTGCCGTTGAGTGTGGCCCCCTTCCCTTGTTGCCCCAGAAACAGTTCGTCCCGTGTGGGATCATAGACCACTCCCAGGACGCACGTGCCTTCATATTCCACCCCGATAGAGACATTGTACATGGGAAAGCCATGGGTGAAATTGGTGGTTCCGTCCAAGGGATCGACGATCCATTTGACGGGATGGGTGGGGATGTCCTGCAGGCCCTGTTCTTCGCTGAGGATCTGGTGTTCGGGAAACGCATGTCGGATGGTCTGAATGACAGCTTCTTCTGAGCGCAGGTCAGCTTCGGTGACCAGGTTGATGGCTTGGTCCTTTTGGTGGATCTGAAATCCTTTTTTGGCATAGTCGAGCAGGATCGCTCCGCCCTGCCTGGCGGCTTGAATGGCGATGCGGGTTAAGGAGTGATATTCGGTAGGGGATAGTGCCATAGATGATGGGAAATAGATCGATTTTGAGCATACCTGAAGTCTGCGGAAATCCCAAGCGTCAGGATGCGATCATATGAATTTGTTGTGTGAGTGTTTTAAGGGAGGTGAGGAGAAAAACACACCGGGAGCGGGTGGCCCCACTCCCGGTGGCACTGCAGGTGGGATCTACAGCTACTTCTTCTTGGTTTTTGCTTTAGCTTTGGGTTTCGCGGCCGCGGCCTTTTTCTTTGGAGCGGCTTTCTTTTTCGTTGCTGCCAATTCACTCACCCCCTTTCAGATATGCCCGTCAATATTGGTCAGACGGCTTTGGTTAAAGATTTTTCGTGATTGACTTCGAATGTATTCGGGCCCACTTTACGAAAACGAGGATCCCTTTTTAATGATGTTGCGACAGAGGTGACTGGGGTTTTTCCCCGGATAGGCATCCCGCCTTCTTTGAGTCGTTGAAAAAGTTCTTTAGCGTGCAATGGACGACCAACCTCTTGAAGAACCATGTACACTGCATCAGGGACGCTCATGCCCACGTATTTGCTTCGGCCTAGCAGAATTTCCCTCGACTTAGACGCGACGTCAATGTTGGTTGAGGACAGATCCCCCTCTTTTTCCGAGAAGATCTGGCTGGAGAGACTCGCCAGTTTCGCTTTGTCGGCTTCGACGCGATAGAGGGTTTTTGCCAACTCCAGATATTTCTCAACCGTCGCAATTTCCTCACCTACCTGCTCCCGTTTTTTTTGGAGATCCTTGAGTTTGCGCTCATACACACTGATGCGCTGTTCCAGCCCATCGCTGATATCTTTAAGCTGGTCATTTTGGTCCTCCATTTTGCAAACTCCACCATATGTTGAGCCTCATTCTATTCGTGTTTTAAAGCAATGTCAACAAGCAAGCTTTAAATTTTTAATTTTAAAGGGTGACTTCAAACAAATATGCAAATTGCGATTGGTTGTTTATAAATAAATGGTGTGTTTGTAAAGATGTCATTATAAAATTACATGTTAAAAATGAAAGCCTAAATTTTGGGCCTTAAGATTTTATAAATTCAATATTTGGTATGTTCTTTATCTTTAGATTTTAAATGTGCCTTATTAACTAGGTATTATATCGTGGTGGAGGGGTTTGTTTTTTTTAATTGTTGATGAGGGCATGGAAGAAAATTTCTATAACAATCGTCAATAAGATAGAGATATCGTTTATTGGTAAGAATTTAAAGTTCGGAAGTATAGTATTGAACAACTCGGTGTTTGAAGCATGCCAGGGATGACATGACAACAGGTTGTGGTGTAGAAATACCTAGTATTAATTTGGCATTTCCGTAAACTCTCGACTATTCTTGAGGTGGCTTGGGGGCCTAGGGATGTTATGATTGTCGAGATATTTAATTGTGAGATTCAGATCTGATGACCAAAAATACCGTCCATTTTAACCTGCTGGCCCTTAATGCGAATGAACTGAATGCTTTCGTTCAGGAACTCGGTTGGCCACGATTCCGGGCCGACCAAATCCTGAGATGGCTCTATCAACATCGTGCAGTGGATATTGATTCGATGACGAACCTGTCAAAAGCCGACCGGGCCAGGTTGCAGGAGGTGTCGACCATTCACCGCATGGGGTTTTCACCGCCAACGATTGCCAGCGATGGCACGGCAAAGTTTGTATGGAATTTGGAGGATGGCCTGGCTGTGGAAACGATATTGATCCCGGATGGTCGTCGACGGACTTTGTGTCTGTCATCTCAGGTCGGCTGCACGCTGGATTGTGGATTTTGTTTAACGGCAGAGATGGGCCTGAAGCGAAGTTTGCGCGCGCATGAAATTGTCGGGCAGGTGTTGAATGTCCAGGCTTATCTGCCGGAAGGGGAGCATCTGTCTTCTCTGGTGTTCATGGGAATGGGAGAGCCATTAGTGAATTTTGAGCCGGTCGCCGAAGCGATTCAGCGTC
Organism: Nitrospiraceae bacterium; assembly: GCA_020632595.1. Classification (NCBI taxonomy): domain Bacteria; kingdom Pseudomonadati; phylum Nitrospirota; class Nitrospiria; order Nitrospirales; family Nitrospiraceae; species Nitrospiraceae bacterium. Next base: position 5,891 of record JACKFF010000019.1, read on the forward strand.
TGACCAATATTGAGTGGGGTTTGGGTTTTTCTCCGCGACGGATTACGGTGTCAACAGCAGGATGGATTCCGCGATTTCCCGATGTGCGGCGATTAGGCGTGAATCTGGCCATATCCTTAAACGGCACGACCAATGAGCAGCGGGCACGTCTGATGCCTGCAGTGAATGGTCGCTATGATTTATCCCAATTGCTCGATGCCTGTCGCGATTATACCCAATTCAGCGAACGCCCCCTGACGTTTGAGTATGTGTTGTTAGCGGGGGTCAATGATTCACTGGATGATGCCAGGCGTTTGGTGCGCCTTTTACAGGGAATCCGATGTAAGGTGAATTTGATTCCTTTTAATGAATTCCCGGGTAATCCGTTTCGGCGTCCGTCATTAGAAGTTATTGATGCCTTTCAAGCAATTGTCAGAAGCAAAGGTCTGGATGTGTTTCTCCGAAAAAGCCGGGGAGACGATGTGTTGGGAGCTTGCGGTCAATTGGGTCGATCAGCTTCCGAAGTTTTACATCAGACGACGACGAACAAGAAAAGGAGTCTCCCTCTCTATGCTCAGCCTTAAGCCAACTCTGCAGGGGAAGTATGAGGCCTTGCAATCGCTTTTTCAGCAAATGGGATCGGTCGTAATCGCGTTTTCGGGAGGGGTCGATAGCACCCTTGTGTTAAAAGTGGGCTTTGACACACTTGGGCCCCGGACTAAAGCGGTCACGGCGATTTCGCCAACCTTTCCATCGCTGGAGGTGGAAGAAGTCAAGCGATTAAGTGCCGCGATCGGGGTGCCCTTGCAATTTGTGGAAACGGATCAATTGCAAATTGATGCGTTTGTCAAAAATGATGCAACCCGGTGCTTTCATTGCAAGACAGACTTATACCGGTTACTTTCTACCCTTCGGGATGCCGTGGGATTTCAGACAATCGTAGACGGGACTAATGTGGATGACTTAGGGGAAGATCGTCCCGGTATAAACGCGGCCCGACAACTCGGCGTGCGGAGCCCTCTGGTTGAAGCGGGATTCAATAAGGCGGATATTCGGGAATTGGCGAAAGGTTTGGGGTTGGCAAATTGGAGTAAGCCTGCCGCAGCCTGTTTGTCTTCACGAATTACCCGTGGACTTCCAATTACAAAAGCCTATCTTTCACGGGTAGAGCGTGCCGAGGCATTTTTGGTGGCTCAAGGAGTGACGCAAGTGCGGGTCCGCCTTCACGGCGATTTGGCGAGAATCGAGATTGCCCCGTCCCAAATGTCGATTTTGACACAAGAACCGGTCAGATCCCGGTTAGTGGAGGAATTTAAGAAGCTGGGATTTCAAACGGTGACGCTGGACTTAGAAGGGTATCGGGCCGGAGGTGGAAATCTTTCCTCAGCGAACGATTGAAGCATAGGTCATGATTTTTGGAGTAAGTTATTGGGAGTGTCTCACTCAAAAACCCTTGTTGGGTCTGTTGAAAAAAGCCGCCAGCGGCGTTCTCGCCATTTTTCCCTGCTCACGTACTACGCGTACGCTCCGCGCGCAAAAGCGGCTGCGGCCTTGCTGGACGGACTTTTTGAACCGACCCGGAGCCTTTGATGAGTGATCTAATCCTGGGCAAATTTGCCCTTGAACATCTTTATTATTCAACACTCCCTTGTTTGCAAGTGTCCTTGGGAACACCATAAAAAAGAGGGAAGTGTTTCTTCCCTCTTTTTTATAGTAACCGGCGTTTTGATGTAGGCGATTCTTGAAAGAATAGTTCTGTGCTTGAGGCTATTCGCAGAGAATGGGGAAAGCCTTAGTTTTTTGATTGGGCAGCGACGGCTGCGAGCGCTTCTTCAGCATATCGCCGATGATCATCGTCCGATAGACTTCGACCGATCACCTTTTCCGCAACCATGAGGGCAAGCTCAGCGGATTGGGTCTTGATGTCTTGAATGGCCTTACGTCGTTCCCGTTCAATGTCTTGGGTCGTTTCCTCTTTAATTCTCTCGGATTCGGCCCGAATCCGTTGCGCGTTTTCATCAAGCAGTCGTTGAGCTTGTTGCTTGGCTTCTGCCAGGATCATTTCCACTTCTTTGGCAGCCACCTGCAGTTTGGCCTCGTATTCTTTGAGCTTTCGTTCTGCTGCAAGCCGGTTTTGTTCGGCCTGGTCGAGGCTTTCCCTGATCTTTCGTTCCCGGGTTTCCAGTGTTTCCAGGATCGGGGGGAGGGCGTACTTATAGAGCACCCATAAGAGGATCCCAAATGACAGGAGTTCCCAAAATATCAGCGACGAAAAGAAGTGTGAGTCAAATTGTGGCATAGGTCAGGAGCCCTTTATCCTTTGCCCATGATGATAAAGGCGATGACCAGTCCGTACAGCGCGATCGCTTCGACCAAGGCAAACCCGATCCACATGTACTTGCCGACTCGAGCTTCGGCTTCTGGTTGGCGGGCAACCGCCTCAATCATTTTTCCAAAAATATACCCGATGCCGATACCGGCACCCGCAAAGCCCGCCGCTGCCAGGCCCATTCCCAAAAGTGCTGCTGCTGCAGAATCCATTGTAGTGTTGTCCTCCCAGTTTAAAAGGGACTAATTGTAAAAACGTCCTCTGATCTGTTCGTTCGAATGACAGTTAGTGTAAATGCATCGCGTCGCCAATATAGACGCAGGTTAAAACGGTAAAAATATAGGCCTGAATAAAGGCAATCCCGACTTCTAAGCCATAGAGCGCGATAGTAAAGGAAAAAGGCAGCCATCCTATCAGGAGGCCGCCGGCAATAGTGAGACCGAACAATACCCCAAGAATCACATGGCCTGCAGTCATATTGGCGAATAATCGGACAGCCAGTGAGATTGGTCTGGCAATTTGACTAATTAATTCAATGGGAATCATTAAGGGAAGGAGCCACCCTGGTGTGCCGGGTGGAACGAGTATACCCAGGAATTTTGCCCCATGGAGTTGAAATCCGACGATAAGGCTTAGTAGATAGACCCCTACAGCGAATACTCCGGTCACAATAATTTGGCTGGTAATTGTATAGGATCCAGGTATCAGACCGACCAGATTTGAAAATAAGATAAACAAAAAGAGGGCGCTGATGAGCGGGAAATACCGCATCCCGGAGGCCCCCATCGTGTCGTGGATAATCCCGCGAATAAAGTCGACCAGCAACTCCGCAAGACTTTGGAGCTTAGAAGGTACGAGTGCCCTGGCACCACCGGCTTTCAATAATATGAAAGTCACAAGTCCCACTACGACCCACATCATCAAGACGGCCTTGTTGACGGAAACGTCAAGGCCGAAAATGGAAAGCGGGAGAAAGTTATGAAGCTCGAAGGGATGTAACGGATCTTCCAAAACTAAACCTTGTGTCTAGCGACTCATTGTTTCCAACGCTGAGCTGAACGGTAGGCGTTGCGAACTCCAGCGATTAATCCCAGTACCAGTCCTATCGCCACACCCCACGGCGTGGTATTCAACACATACGAATCAAGTAACCAACCAAGGAATCCACCGACGATAAGGGCGGCAAGAAGGTCCGTCCCCACTCGCATTGCCTGTCCCAGCCCCGCAAACATTGGATCCTGAGAAGGTGCCATTTTTTCAATCGGCAAGGCGAGTCGTTGGAAGGGGTCACATTCAAACAAAAAATCCTGAATCATGTCAAGCAACAAAGGTCCCATTTCTCAATATTGTTATGGTAAGGTAGAGTCAGGGGATAAGGAAAACCAGGAAGCCTCCTCGCGGGTTTAGGTTCGGTTTCAATTTTTGGCTAACATTCATGATGAAACATTTTGTGTTACTCCTGATCATGGCGGTTGCCACAAGTTGGAATTTCGTGTTGGCCACTTCATCCGGAGTTGATGATTTGCCGGATTTAACGGGCGGAGTGGTGCCTGTTGTGCAATACAAGCAGCTTGACCCTTTCTCTGGAAACGATATCTTAACCTCAGTGAGTGAAGTCGAATACACGGTGAAGGTCAAAAACCAAACGGGCCAGCCGCTGATTGCAGACTCCCTGGTCCTGGTGGTGGATTCCGTCCTGGAAATTTCCGGAAAAGAGATCATCAACCGTGTCAGAATTGAAGGTTCCGATGGGGTGACCCAGGATGGGAAACCGTTTTTCAGGATTCCCAGTACCGGGCCGGAACTGTCACCGTATGGAGAGAGCGAGGCGGTCACCATACGGGTGACAAATCCTGATTTTCTTCGATTTTATCCTCCTGGTGTTCGGGTTCGCGGAATTCGGCGGTCTTCTGAAAAAGCCGTCAAAGATCTGCTCGATACCCTGGTGCAAAAGGGGTTGTTGTCTCCCGAAGACGCCATGCGGGCGTTGGAATCTCCTCCATCAGGTAGTCCTTAACCCTTGTCCCCCATTTCCAAGCATGCCGAAGGAGGTGTTTCTTCCTCGGTTCATTCGAATCCGTATTTTCCGCTTATTCAGCATTGTTCCCCTCCTTTTGATGATCCCTTTGATCTCTTTGGCCGGGTGACCGGTTATGCTCCGCATTCATTTTTCATGGAGCATGATGCCGTTCGGGAGGGAGCGCCGCATCGTTATTCCTACATGGGATGCAATCCCTATCGTGTCGTTCGGGGGAAGGGGCATACGTATGAAATTGTTTCGGCAGATAAAAAGGAAACGCACATTGGTGATCCATTCGCATTGTTGCAGCGTACCTTTATAGGTCAGCCGGTTCCTTCGTGGCCCCACCTCCCGCCTTTCCAGGGAGGAGCGATCGGTTGTTTCAGCTACGACCTTGTTCGCATGTTTGAAGTCTTACCAGAACGTCTACGGGATGATCTGCATTTTCCTGATCTGTACTTTCTGTTTGTCGAGATGTTTGTCATTGTGGATCATCACGCGCCAGGGGCCTGGCTGATATTTTCACCTTCGCCGGAACGCCTGGCGACCGAAAGCTGGGATCATTTGCATCGCGAAGGACTGGCGCGCCTGTCTGATCTGCAAGCCAGGGTGATGATCCCTGAGAATCTTCCAACAAAGATGCACTCCCCGCAGTCCTTGTTTCGCATTGAGGGGGAGCAATCGTCTTTGGAGTATATGGATCGCGTGCGTGCCTGCCAGCAGTTTATTGCTGCGGGGGATATTTATCAGGCCAATCTCTCTCATCGGTTTCGGATAGAGGGCTTGACTCAGGGTTTTGCAAGCCAAGCCGAAGCCGGAGCCGACTTATACCGGCAATTGCGCAAGGTTAATCCCTCTCCCCATTCGGCATTCCTCGTGTTGGAGTCCGACGTCATTGTGTGTAATTCCCCGGAGCGATTAGTCCGTCTTGCAGAGGGATATGCCGATATGCGTCCAATCGCGGGCACCAGGCCTCGTGGCAAAGAATCTCACGATGATCGCCTCCTGGCGGAAGAGCTGTTGTCTTGTCCCAAGGAACGGGCGGAGCATCTCATGTTGGTTGATTTGGCTCGAAATGACCTGGGGCGGGTATGCGATTATGGATCCGTTCGGGTCAATGAATTCATGACGGTAGAGCGATATTCTCATGTCATGCATATGGTTTCCCAGATTTCCGGCCGTTTGCGGGGCACTTGCCATGCTTTCGACCTTATTCGAGCCACGTTTCCTGGAGGGACGATTACCGGAGTGCCGAAAGTCCACTGCATGGAACTTATCGAGCAGCTTGAGCCTGTTCGTCGGGGAATATACACCGGGTCGATTGGGTTTATTGGATGGAATGGAAATCTTGATTTGAATATTGCCATTCGCACGTTGTTGCTCACGGAAGGACACGGATGGCTTCATGTGGGAGCGGGGATTGTGGCTGATTCCGAACCGGACCGGGAGTATCAGGAAACGCTTCAAAAAGCCGAAGCCTTTTTTCAAGTTCTAAAAGCGAACGGCTGATGACAAAACAGGGAAAAGAGATGTGGATATTTCTCAACGGGGAGTTTGTGAAAAAAGAACAGGCTCGGATTTCGGTCTTTGACCATGGGTTTCTGTACGGGGATGGAGTCTATGAAACTTTGCGCGTCTACCAGGGACGAATTTTTTTATTAGAACGGCACCTGGCGCGACTTCGACGATCCTGTGAACTGATCCGCCTGGTTCTTCCAATTCAGGATCATGCCTGGGCAAGCATCATGACCGAAATGCTCATTCGGAATGGGCTTCAGGATGCCGGTCTGCGCGTGACGATCTCTCGAGGGGAAGGAGAACTCGGGATTGACCCCGGTCTCTGTCCCAGCCCCACTATCGTCGTGATGGCAAAGCCTGTAGTGTCCTATCCTGCCCAGATGCGGGAGCAGGGAGTCCGGTTGCAGCTCGTCTCTGTTCGACGGAATCCAAAGTCTGCCCAATCGCCGCAAATTAAGTCGCTGAGTTTTCTCAACAACATTCTGGCCAAGCAGGAAGCTGGGCAGGCTGGAGCGTTTGACGCTTTGATGTTGAATATGGATGGCCATGTGACGGAATGTACGACGAGCAATATCTTTTTTGTGTCCAACCACCGGTTGCATACTCCTTCGGTGGCTTGCGGGATCCTAGAGGGGATCACTCGGGAAGTGGTGATAATCTTAGCAAGGGAGTTAGGGATTGAAGTGGAAGAAGGGGCGTATGCGGCCGCGGACGTGCTTCAAGCGGATGAGTGCTTTATAACGAATACGGGTTTGGAAATTATGGCGGTCTCTCAAATTGGAAGAAATTCTATTGGACAAGGCAGGAGTGGGGAAATCACGATGGCCTTATGGCGGGCTTTCCAGGAAAATTTGGAACGATGGTTGGGGCCGGTTGTCACGGGCCCACACGCATCATAACATTCAACGCTGTGTGGTCTTTCTTGGTTTCTTCCGGGTTATTTCTGTGGCCTTGGAAGGATTTTCCTGTTGACAGTGGCTATGGTTTTTCCATGCCAAACCTTTATAGAACGGAAAGTCTTCGCGGAAATGGGCGCCGACACTATTGGCTCTCCACAGTGCAGATTCGGCAATACATTGCCCAACCAGAACCATATTCCGTGTTTCTAATCCCGGCCGGTTCCACGGAGCAGCCGACAGCTTTTGCGACCATTGCTGGATCTGATCGACCGCTTTCTTTAATGAGTTTCCTGTCCGCACCAATCCGACTTTGGACCACATTAAACGCCGCAGGGAGTTTCTAATTTTTTCCACATCTTGAGTGGACATCTTCCGGCCGGTGGGTTTTCGGAGAAGTAGGGAATCCAAAAAGTCTGGAGCAGAGCCGGTCGTCGGACACATTGAAGCGGTTTGAGCTGCGCGATAGCCAAAGACCAGACCTTCCAGCAAAGAATTACTCGCCAGTCGATTCGCACCGTGCACGCCGGAGCAGGCCACTTCTCCAGCCGCAAACAAACCTGGAAGGGTAGAGGCCCCATGCAGATCGGTTTTGACTCCCCCCATAAAATAATGAGCGCTGGGGGAGACGGGGATCCATTCCTCCGTGATGTCGATATCGTATCGTAGGCAGGTTGAGTAAATGGTGGGAAACCGTTCTTTCAGAAAGGTTGCCCCCAAATGCGTCACATCTAAATAGACATGGCGGGCTTTGGTTCGTTGCATTTCTGTCCAGATCGCTCGGGATACAATGTCTCGGGGCGCGAGTTCCTGGCTCCGATGATAGTTTTTCATGAAGCGTTCGCAGCGATTATTTCGCAAAATTCCTCCTTCTCCTCGTAGCGTTTCCGATAGCAAAAAGGGAGGGCTCGAAGGGAGATACAGTGCGGTCGGATGAAACTGGACGAATTCCATATCCTCCAGCATGGCGCCGGCTCGAAATGCCATGGCGATGCCATCTCCTGTCGCATTGGCTGGATTGGTGGTTCGAGCATAGACCTGTCCGGCTCCTCCTGTAACCAAAATCGTGGCCGGAGCAGAGACGATCTTAAGATGCCCACTCAATTCATCCAGAATTAATGCGCCCCAGCATCGTCCCTCTTGGATACACAGCTCAACCGCAACATGATTGCCCATCCATGTCAGATTTTTCAGAGTTTGGGCTTTTACGCTGAGCGCACGAACCATTTCGCTGCCGGTGGCATCCCCTCCGGCTCGTAAGACTCGGTGGCGACTATGGGCTCCCTCTCGGGTGAACGCCAGCTTGCCATCCACGGTGTCGAATTTTGCTCCCCATTCGATCAATTCATGAATGCGAGAGGGGCCTTCTTCAACGAGTATTTTTGTGGCTGGCCGCGAACAGAGTTGATGGCCGGCTTTGAGGGTATCCGCCAAATGGAGAACCACGTCATCTTCTTCACTCATCGCCACCGCCACGCCACCTTGGGCGTAAAAGGAATTATTGTCCTGGGGGCCACCTTTGGCGACCATGATGACTTGTCCATGTCGACTCAATTCAATTGCGGCTCGAAGACCCGCCACCCCTGCGCCCAAAATCAGAAAATCCGTGGGAATCACATGAGAGGAATGGTGCGATGTGATGGAAGACATGGTAATGACTGGAACAGGACAAAAGGATTGATGATTATGAGGGAAAATTGAGACGGTGTGTCATACCAAACGGCAGGTCTCCTTCGATCCTGCGGAGCAGAATAACTTGATTGCCACTCCATAACAGAATTCCATGACCGCTCGCTTGAGCGGAGGGTCCCTGGGGAGTGCGTTCCCAGTTGCCTTGCCAGGATACAAAGGCCGAAATTCGGTCTCCATCAATCACCATGCGGTCGATGGTCAGGTCTAACCGAATACTTGAAAACGTGGCAAAGTCCTCCCGAACATGGGCCTCAAGGAGGTCAAGATTCTCCAATGGAAGGAGTAATTCCTGGAAGCCCGAGGCATCTTGATTGACATAGGCCGTTTCCAGTGCTTTGATGGCCTGCACCACTCGTTGGAATCTGGCGTGGTCCTCGGGATATTTTGGGGCTTTTTTCGAACATCCTGTTCCGGCAAGTGACAAAATGACCGAAAAGGTTATCAAAATCGTAAAAACATGTTTATTCAAAAATTTAAGTAGAATCATGAAATTCTATAATGAAGAAGAATGCCGGAGGGGGTCAAGAGAATTTATAGAAAGTTAATGATTATTATGGGAAGGACCAGCTAAGATGCAGCTGCTTTCCTTGACACCTTTCTTGGCCCTATGATAGTTAGTCAGCCGGTAGGAGGGGGCCAGTTTGGCAAATACGCGGAAAAATTTTTTCGAACAACGGTAGCAGAAACGATTTCACCCAGGAATGTAACTTTATGTCGAGTGTTGTCAAAAAGCGTAGGAAGAAAATGCGCAAGCATAAACACAAAAAGCTCCTTCGCCGAATGAAATTTGCCAAACGTCGTAATTAATTTCCATAGGCCGGGATGGTCAAGGGTTTGCATATGACCCAGGGGAAAAAAACTCGTATTCGGGTACGTTCCTCTCTGTCATCTTATGTGGGAGATATCTTGATCCCGCCTATGCGAAATCGAATTTCAGATGTTTTAAATGATGAGTCTGTCTTGTTTATTAACTTAACAGATGTGCTGATCAATGACACTGAACATTCTGCGTTTGTGGCTTTAAATAAAAATCAGATCGAATCGGTTATTCAACTCGACTAGCCGCTTCATTCGTCTTTTCTCTCGCCTTGTTGCGCCTGCCGGTTTGGGTTTTAGGGCATCCCGTTCTTACTCTCAACGGATACTATCACCTGTTCGTGTAAGGTCTTTATGAACTATCTGTCCCGATTCATTCCCTTCCTTCGTCCGTATCTGATGACCATGGCCGGTGCGGGGGGCCTGGTGATGGGTGTTGCAGCCTGCAACCTGTTACTCATCCGGTTGGGCGGCTCCTTGTGGGATCTTATTACGGTCCAACGCGATTTGCCGAAATTGACAAGCATGGTATGGGTCTTTGTCGGATTGGTGATCGGGCAGGGCCTCTTATCCATGGCCCATAGTTATTTGACCTCGCTGGCTTCCCAGCATGTGATGGCGGATTTCCGTACCCACGTTTTTTCTCATCTCCATCGGTTGTCACTGAATTTCTTCGCCAAACGGCGCACAGGAGAGTTGATTTCCAGATTGATGAACGATGTCGGGGTGATTCAAAATTTATTAACTGAGACCCCGATGGATGCCCTGAAGCATCTCGTGACCATCATTGGGGGCGTGGGATTTTTGTTGGTGATGAATTGGCGGTTGTGTGTCCTGATTCTCATACTTTTGCCATTGCTGGCCGTCGTCGCCAGGATGTTTGGGAGGCGGTTGAAAGCCTTATCCATGCAAATTCAAGATCAAACGGCCCATGTTACCACGCTGATTGAAGAAGTGGTGTCAGGCATTCGTGTGGTCAAATCGTTTGTTCAGGGTAAACGAGAGGACGCGCGGTTTCGTTCAGCCGTAGAGACTCTATTAGCCACCACTATGAAACGGACAGCGGTGTTGGCCGTATTTGTTCCTGTCATCACCTTCTGTACCTTTGTCATGGCGATTGGCGTCTTATGGTATGGGGGCAAGCAAGTCATCGAAGGCCAGCTTTCTCCTGGGGAATTATTTGCCTTTGTTTTATTTGCGGGGATTTTAATTGGCCCGTTTGGGTCAGCGGCCCGAATGTTCTCTCAGGTTAAGGAAGTGCAAGGCGCGATGACGAGGGTATTTGAACTCTTGGATACGCCACTGGAAATTCATGATAGTCCGATGGCAAAGGCCTTAACGCCCATTCATGGAAAAGTCGAGTTCGATTGCGTGCAATTTGGCTATGAGGGCCGATCCCCCGTATTGGATGCGGTGTCATTTTCGATTCAGGCCGGGGAATGTGTGGCGTTGGTAGGACCCACCGGAGCCGGAAAAACAACAATTGTGAATTTACTGCATCGATTTTATGATCCAACTGCAGGCCGGGTGCTTATCGATGGGCATGATCTCAAATCCATTCAAGTGGAGAGTTTGTATCAGCAGCTGGCGCTTGTGCCGCAGGAAACCCTGCTTTTTGGTGGAACGATTGCAGACAATATCCGGTATGGTCGAGCCGATGCCTCTGAATCTGACATGATTGAGGCTAGTCGCCGAGCCAATGCCCATGAATTTATTCAGTCGCTCCCGGATGGCTATGACACAATTCTCGGGGAAAAAGGGATCAATTTGTCGGGTGGACAGCGGCAGCGCATCGCCATTGCCAGGGCGCTGCTTAAAGACCCGAGAATTTTGATCCTGGATGAAGCCACCTCAGCATTGGATAGCCAGTCGGAATCGCTGGTCCAGGCGGCGTTAACGGAACTGATGAAGGGACGCACCACCCTCATGATTGCGCATCGGTTTTCTTCCATTCAGCGGGCGCATCGTATTCTGGTTCTGCATAAAGGCACAATTGTGGAAGAAGGCCAGCACGAAGAGCTACTGGCCAAGCGGGGGCTCTATCATCACCTCTATACACTTAGAGAGGTCGAGGGAATAACGGAGCCCAGGGAAGACTCAGCCCAACCGTTGTCTCAATAAAGAGTCATAAGAGCCGAATGGATAAATAAAGAAAAGCAGGCCCCTTGCCGCCTGCCATTGAAAGGGTAAGAGGTAGCAGTTGAGAATTGGTTAATCCGGTTCCCGTGAAAATGGGGTTACTGAATTTTGGAGAAGTCGGCTGGTATGTTGATCAGTTTTCCATCAGGAAAAAATACTGCGAGGGTTCCAGGCGCCATTGGATCGAAGTCCGCATAGGCGAAGCGTGCTGTAAACCTCGACCGGTAGCTGACGGTATCCCCTGGATTTTTTCGACCGCGCTCAGCCGGCCCGATATCCACAGGGCGAATGGTCGCTGAACCCTGCTGGAGAGCAATTTCTGCTCCTTCCGCAAAGAATTCATCCTCCCCGCAAAGGCGAACCTCAACTTCAAGGTAGGGCATTTCCAGAATTTCCTGGATTTTGGCTTCCGGCATACGAATGTCTTGTTTCTGGCGTTTGGATTCCGCCGCTTCGCGGCGTCCAAAGTATTCCAACCAATAGAGGCGTGTTCTTAAAATGGCATGCGCCCCACAGGGTTCCACTTCCGGGTCAGCGCCGACCCGAACCGCACGCTCCGAGGCTTTCATCACTGCTGCCACATCCTCGACCGAATCGGCTTGTTCCATCGTTTTGCGACCAGCTGCCATGGCCTTATGGGCTTGATCCAATGTAATGGACAATTCAATTGCGGAGGAGAGCGATGGGTGAGTCCCCACCCCGATCGCGGTCAGGGCACAAAGAGTGAGAGGGAGACGAATGTACAAAGACAGCATTGAAACCATGCGCATTCTCCTTGGTACTTTCGAGGCATGACTCAGGATGAATGCCGGAATTGTAGAGGACACCTTAAGCCATTGCAATCCCTGGATGGCGTCCGGTTAAAGAGGGGGCCTATCCGGACACTTTCACACTTCGAAGGGGGGAGAGGCTGAAAAAAGGATTTCTAGTTGACTCCCTCATGCCGCTCCGGTAGATTAGCGCCCTGTTTGAATTTTTATATACATAGGTGGGCCGTCCCCCTACGGCACCAGTTATTTGGGGTTCTCGCCTCAGGTAAGCAATCCCTTATCACACGGAATAAATGTCGAACGTCAATTTCCCTTGAAGGGGTGTGGATTGCGAAGGACACCATCATGGAGAAACAATGAATCTTGAGAAAGTTGAGCGTGTGTACAGTGCGTACGCATCTGTTTATGACCATACCTTTGGAAAAGTATTTCAGCAATCGCGCGAATCGGCGGTCCGAGGGCTTCCCATTGAGCCAGGGCATCGGGTTCTTGAGGTTGGCGTAGGAACCGGAGAAGCGCTCCCTCTCTATCCCTCCTGTTGCGAAGTCCTTGGTATTGACCTCTCAGATGGTATGTTGGAGCATGCCCGGCGTCGGGTTCAGGAGCACCGTTTGAATCATGTGACCCTTAAGAGAATGGATGCGGGGAAAATGGATCTTCCGGATAATCACTATGATATTGTGATGGCGGCCTATGTCGTCACGGCAGTTCCTGATTATCGAAGTGTGGTGGACGAAATGATTCGCGTGTGTAAGCCCGGTGGCCGGATCATTATGCTGAATCACTTTAGCAATGGGAATAAAGTGATTGCGGCGGTAGAAAAATGGATTTCTCCTCTGTGTAAGCATATTGGATTCCGAACCGATCTTGCATTGCACACGGTCCTGGAAGGCACGTGTCTGATGGTGGTTAATAAAAAGAAAGTGAATCCGCTGCGGTTCTGGCATTTGGTGGAATGTGTGAATAAGAAGAATGGTCAACAGTCTTTGTTTACAAATGGTTTTGCGTTGAATGGACATTCTTAGACCTTTTAATCCATTTCTGCCCTGTCACGTCTCTCTCTACCCCCTGATCTATTGCTCTATCTAAGCCGGGTGACGAAGGGTGTGTCCTGTCCCTCGGTGATTGGCTTCCTGTCCTGAATCAACCCCAATACTTGCCTCATGAAGGTTGCCCTCTGCCTCCAGCATGTCGTGTTTGAAGGTCCTGGCGTCTTTCGTCGGGCCCTGGAAACTCGTGGGTATGCGGTCCGAAATGTGGTCGTTCCTGCAGAGGGTTTGCCTGCGGATCCAGGGGATTTTCTTCTCATCATGGGGGGACCGATGTCCGTCAATGATCGTGATCCGTGGATTGAGGATGAACTCCAATTTGTAAAGAGGGCTCTCGCGCGTGATATTCCTGTCCTGGGTATTTGTTTCGGCGCGCAGTTGCTGGCCAAAGCGTTGGGTGGTTCGGTGGCACCGGGGCCGAAGTTTGAAATTGGCATGAGTTCCGTATCCCTGACCGACATGGGACAGACCGATCCCATACTGCGTGGCATGCCTCAGGACTTTCTCGTGTTCCAATGGCATGGAGAAGGGATCACCCTTCCTCCGGGAGGCACGCATTTGATGACTTCTGCTGATTTTCCTGTTCAGGCATTCCGGATGTCGGATCGAACGTATGGCCTCCTGTTTCATCTGGAATTGGAAGAAGCGGGAATTGCGGCCTTGTGCCGTGAATGCCCGCAAGATGTTCAACGAGGGGGGGTGTCGCCGGAGTCTATTCAAGACCGGTCCCGACCGCATCTACCCGGGCTTCATCAATTGGCTGATCGCCTCATGGAACATTTGGTTCGGATAGGGTGACACCTGCCTCTGAATTCATGTTCCCATTTCTCGTTTCGACATGATTTTTTCCGGGACGGTACCGTAACCGGTTCCATATTTGGTACCGTAACAGGCTCATATTCACCAGTTTCTGAAAAGGAGTACGAATTCATGGCAGGGTTTCCTATTCAGTATGCAGAAAGAATCCGCACGCTCCCCCCCTACTTATTCGCCGCCATCGATGACATGAAGCGTAAGGCCATCGAGCGTGGCATGGATATCATCAATTTAGGTATTGGTGATCCTGATTTGCCGACGCCTGAACCGATCATTGAATCATTACGACGCGAGGCGGGGAATCCCAAGCACCATCAGTACCCTTCGTATGATGGCATGTTGTCATTCCGGACTGCGGTCGCCGATTGGTATCAACGTCGGTTTGGCGTGACCCTGGACCCCAAAACAGAAGTCGTGACACTGATCGGGTCGAAAGAAGGCATCGGCCATATTCCATTGGCCTTTATCGATCCGGGAGATATCGTGTTGGTTCCGAGTCCCGGATATCCGGTATACCCCGTCGCAACCAGTTTTGCCGGGGGAGTTTCCTACACCATGCCATTGACGAAAGAGAATGGGTTTTTGCCGGACCTGTCTGCCATTCCCAAGGATATTGCCCAAAAAGCCAAAATGATGTTTCTCAACTCCCCGAATAATCCGACGTCGGTGGTGGCGAGCAAGGAATTTTTTAAACACGTGGCGGATTTTGCGCAAGAGCATCAGATTATTGTCTGCCATGACGCGGCCTATTCCGAAATTTATTATGACGGCAAACGGCCGGCGAGCTTTTTGGAAGCGGCGGGCGCAAAAGACGTGGGGGTGGAATTCCACTCGCTGTCCAAAACGTACAATATGACTGGTTGGCGCATCGGGTTCGCCGTAGGGAGAAAGGAAGTCATCTCGGGTTTGGGGAAGGTCAAAACCAATATTGATTCCGGGGTGTTTCAAGCGATTCAAGAAGCAGGCATCACCGCCTTGCAACTGGATGATTCGGTGACGGAAGGCTTGCGAACGATTTATCAAGAACGGCGGGACGTCCTGGTGCCCGGCTTGAAAAGCATGGGCTTGGAACTGGATTCTCCTCCGGCGGCGTTTTACGTCTGGATCGGTGTGCCGAAAGGCTTTACCTCGGCGTCTTTCACGGCGCATCTTATTGAGAAAGCCGGAATTGTGACGACGCCGGGCAATGGATTTGGCGATCCGGGAGAAGGCTATATCCGGATGACGGTCACGACCACAAAAGAAAAATTAGCAGAAGCCGTGGAACGAATGAAAAAGATCGGGTGGTAACCATTTATTTTGGCGAATCTGCGAACAAACGAAATGGCTCAGGAAATCGTATTTATCGCTTTTGGCTCCAACGCAGGAGATCGCCAGGAATTGTGCGACCGGGCGGTGGCCCTGATGCATCTGCTCCCTCTTTCCCGTGTCACCGGAGTGTCCTCGTATTACGAATCGGAACCGATCGATCCTCAGGGAATTTTGGGACCCATCTGGTTTTATAATGGTGTGGTGAGGCTGGAAACCACGCTCAGTCCTCAACGACTGCTGGACATACTTCATGAAACCGAACGAGCGTTGGGCCGTGACGAAGACAACCGTCGCGGTCCACGCACGATGGATTTTGACATTGTATTTTTTGGCCAACAGGTGATCGAACAACCAGGACTCACCGTTCCCCATCCCCGCCTCCATCAGCGACGATTTGTGCTGGAACCGCTTGTGGAAGTAGATCCTGATTGGACTCATCCGGTGTTTCATCGTTCGGCAAAAGAGTTGTTAGAGTCTCTGACAGATACCAGTCAGGTCAACAAGTTGGATGTCATCCCCGGGGCGAAGTATGGCTCCCGACAGGCCTGCTCCGGGCCTTCCACTTGATCTATGCGCGTCATCCATTCTGTTCGAAATCTGCATAGCTGGAGAAGAAAACAGGAGTCGCTGGACGGCCCAATCGGATTTGTCCCCACGATGGGCGCCTTGCATGATGGCCATCTCTCCTTAATACAGCGCGCCCGAAAACACTGTGAGACCGTTGTGGTCAGCGTCTTTGTCAATCCGCTCCAGTTTGGGGAGGCTGAAGATTTAGACCGCTATCCCCGGAGTTTCCCCGCCGACCGGCGTTTGTGCCGGGAGGCGGGTGTCGATCTGCTCTTTGCTCCTCCTCCAGAAGAATTCTATCCGGAAAATTTTCAAACAACGGTTACGGTGAATTGTCTCACGCAACGCTGGGAGGGTGAAGCCCGGCCGACCCATTTTCAGGGCGTGACGACGGTCGTGACGAAATTATTCTGTCTGGTTCGTCCCCACCGCGCCTATTTCGGACAAAAGGATTATCAACAATCCCTGGTGGTGAACCAGCTCATACATGATCTCAACTGGGATATTCGAATGGTCCTCTGTCCAACGGTGCGGGAATCCGACGGGTTAGCCGTCAGTTCACGCAATCGGTACCTTTCAGCCGACCAACGATTGCAAGCCGGGCTCTTATCGAAGGCCTTACGCGAAGGGGGCGATGCCATTAAGAGGGGAGTCCGGAAAGTTCGGACCATCCAATCCCGGATGGAAAAATTTTTACGCAGCGACCCCGATGTGCATCCGGAGTATCTGGCAATTTGCAATTCCAGGAATCTGGAACCACTGACTCAGGTGCGTGGAACGGTTGTCATCTTAGGAGCCGTCAGACTGGGAAACATTCGGTTGATTGATAATCTGCTGGTCCGCTGTCCCCGATCACACGGTTAACCTGGAATCAGGTCGTTCGGGAGTTCGTTGGGATTGGGATCGGTGGGACCTGCCGGAAAATATTCGCCTAAGACCTCACCACATAAGGTAATGGCCTGACACAACGACTCCACGGGATTCCCTTTGTGAAAGCCTTCTTGAATGAGGGCCAGCATATTCTTCCAGGTCTCCGGGGGAACCCGATCCAGGATAGCGCGGTCTGTCAGAATCTCAATCCGGTGTTCGAGTAACGATATAAGAATCAGCACGCCTGTTCCGAGTTCTGTGCGATGCAGACCATGCTCCAGAAATGCCTGATGGGCGCGGAGGTTCGCTTTATAGGCCATTCGTTCGTTTGAGGTGAGGATCCGAATCACCGGGTCGAATGTTCCCAACCAGAATCCGAGCCCATAGGCCGCCATGACTGTCAGCAGGAGCCAACCGGCATTGGTGGCATGCCACCCCCAGGACATCCATTCCCATTCAATGGTTATGAGGCCACTGAGCGCGAATAAGGCACAGCCTGCTCCGGCGCGATATTGCGTCTCCCGGTATCGTGCCGAGCGTTCCACGATCATCGGCACGATTTCTCCACGAGTATGGCGTTCAGCTTCTCTGACGCTGTGTTGGATGCGTTCCTGATCCTGGTCTGAAAACGTCATCGTGAATTACCAGCTTCCCGAGGCACCCCCGCCACCAAAGCTGCCTCCGCCTCCACCAAATCCACCACTTCCGCCCCCAAACCCTCCCGATCCTCCCATTGGCCAAGACTGTCCGGGCCATCCAACCCTGGAGCCATATCCCAATGCGTTACGAGTCGATGGACCATCGACGCTATTGAACAAACCAACAAGAAGAGAGGTTACAACACCGGCGAGCATACCCAGCCAGAGAGCCGCAGGAAAGGCCACTAAAAACGAAAGGAGCATGCCTATGACACTCCCATTCACACGTCGCCGTGAGCCGAACAGCAAACCCGTCAAGGTTCCTAAGAAGACCGCTAAGCCAAAAATTTCCCAACGCCCGACAGGCTCAGCAGCATGATCAGCGGAGGATGGAAGGTTTGTGTACGTCCCTTCGATGGTGCCGAGAATGGCGTGAGTGCCGGCAATGATGCCCTCGGAGAAATTCCCCGCCCGAAAACGTGGAACCACCTCATGTCGTATGATTCGGGAACTTTTGGCATCGGTCAACGTGCCTTCCAGCCCATACCCTACTTCGATACGAACCCGTTTTTCTTGCATGGCAATCAGGAACAGGACGCCGTTGTCTGTCCCCTTTTGGCCAAGTGCCCAGGCCGTTGCCACCTGATGAGAAAACTCTTCCAGGGGATGCCCCTCTAACGAGGCAAGCGTGAAAACGGCCACCTGGTTCGAGGTTTTGGATTCATGGGCAGCCAGGGCCGTGTTCAGATCGGAAATGGCCGAAGGTGAAAGAAGATGGGCCTGGTCTACCACCCGACCGGTGAGAGGAGGAATATCCAGGCTCCACCCGGATGGTGCCAGAAGGAAGATACTCAGGAGCCCCAGCCAGGCTACCCGGAAAAGGCTCTGCCCTGGTCTCGGCCTCATCATGTTCATGCCGTCCGGTGTCCCGATGTCAGGTTAAAACTTCACCTCGGGAGGTGTCGACACCGCTTTTTCATCAGCGACGGTAAAGCTTGGTTTCACCTCAAGTCCCAGGAGGTATTTGGCGGTCAGATTCGTCGGAAAAAATCGAACGCCCTTATTGAACTCCGCGACCTTGTCGATATAGCGCTTACGGGCGACCGTGATACGATTTTCCGTGCCTTCCAGTTGGCTTTGGAGATCACGGAAATTTTCGTTGGCTTTGAGATCAGGATATTTTTCCACGACAACCATCAGGCGGGAAAGGGCGGAAGAAAGCCCTTGCTGGGCTTCCTGAAATTTCTGAAACACACTCGGGTCTTTTAAGGCTTCAGGTGTCAGTGTCAGGCCGGCGACTTGAGAGCGGGCCTGTGTGACCCCTTCTAAGGTTTCCTTTTCGTGAGCCGCATACCCTTTGACTGTCGCCACAAGATTGGGAATTAAATCGGCCCGGCGCTGGTATTGGTTCAAGACTTCGCTCCAGGCGGCATTGGTTTCTTCGTCCAGTCCTTGGAGGTCATTATAGCCGCATCCGCTCAGGAACAAGGGCAAGACGAGCAATCCAAGCACCAGGCACTTGAGAATTCTTTCCATCGTTCATTTCTCCTTTACCAGCAAGCTGGATGTTCAGCAAAATAAACCGCCCCCAAAGAGATAGACATTACATTCTTGAAAACAAGGAAATGAACAATCCAGGTAACAGGAGGATCCTCGCTGGAATCGGATTGCTGTAAGAAGTCCAGGTATATCCGGCCGGATTGCACGCTGTCATGTTGGTAAGGCCCGCAATGCTAAAGAGATTCACCGGAAGCCATTTGTGCGGCTAACAGATCCTCAAGCCGGGCCGGGGAGTAGGTTGGGGGTTTGACCCATTTGCCGTCTTCCCGTTTGTGCCCGCCAACTTTACTCATGTTCGACCGGTGGACTTCCTGGAAGACCGGTTCCATGTCAATGCCAAGAGATACGGCGGTGCCATAGACGACATACAATAAATCCGCAAGTTCCTTCGCAATAGACGGTAAGTCTTTTTCCTGCATGGCTTCCTGCAGTTCATCGAATTCTTCCTGGATGAGACGTTTCCGAAGGATTCGGGTTGGTTCATCCGGAATAGAGGGAGTAGGAGACACGTGGATCTCGAATTGCTTGTGGAATTCCTGGACCATGCGTTGCGCGTCGTTCAATGTTCTTGACCTCCTCTGGCACCTACAAAGGCGCAGAAATGAAAAATAATTTATGAAATGGCGACGATCAGATAAATGTCGTTCACGTTCGTGCCGGTTGGGCCGGTCATGATGTGGCCGCGGATCTGTTGGAAGATGGTATAGCTGTCATGTTCATGTAATGCCTGCTCAATTGAGAGCCCTTTCTTCTTGGCCCGCTGAACCGTCTTCCCATCGACGACCGCACCGGCCGCGTCGGTTGGGCCATCTGTCCCATCAGTGCCAAACCCTGCCACAAATACATTTGTGAGTCCAGCCAATTCCCCGGCTGCCGCCAGGACGCATTCCTGTGCCCGCCCACCTCGGCCTTTTCCGTTCACGGTGACCGTCGGTTCTCCTCCGGCGATGAGACAGGCTGGTGGATGAACCGGGTTGCCGAATTCGACGAGGTCTCTGGCGAAACCTCCCAGGATGCTGCCGATCTCCTTTGCCTCCCCTTGCAAGGGATAGGGAAGAATGAAGGGTTTGAGTCCTAACCGCTTGGCAGTTTTGGCCACGCCCTCGAGAGCCTGGCGGTTGTTGGCAAGCACAATATGCCGATTTCGTAACGACTGCCTTCTGGTTGGTTTCTTGGGTGCCCGAAGGGACTTGGTGAGACCTTGTTGTAAGTGGCGTTGTAAGGCTTCAGGCACTTTGCGCCAAATCGAATATTGTTGAAGAATATCGATGGCATCCTGGAACGTGGAGGGATCTGTGACTGTCGGGCCGGATCCGATGGTGGAAAGGTCATCTCCTAACACATCGGACATGATTAAGGTCAGGATCGTCGCCGGGGTGGATTGGGCTAATTGTCCACCTTTGATGGCGGATATATGTTTCCGGACAACATTTATCTCATGAATGGTAGCTCCGGATTGCAGGAGTAACTCGGTGGTCCGTCGTTTGGCAGCTAAGGTGAGACCGATTGATGGGGCGCAGAGCAGGCTTGAAGCTCCACCCGAAAGGAGAACAATCAACAAGTCATCTTGAGCGAGCGATTGAGTCAGTGCCAGGAGTTGTTTCGTGGCCTTTACCCCTCGTCTGTCCGGAATCGGATGTGCGGCATGACACATGCGAATCCTATGGCATGGGGTATCGTGTCCGTCCGGGATAATGACCATTCCGCCTTCAAGCCGATCTCCGAGCATCTGTTCCAGGGCCATCGCCATCGGCGCAGAAGCTTTTCCGGCTCCGACGCAGACGATGCGACTATGGTGGGTCAGGTCGTAGTGGAAATCATGAACCTGAAGGCGGTTCCTGGTGAGATGGAGAGTATTTGCGATGGCGAGAGCAGGATTACACGCCTCCAGGCCCGCATCAATGAGGGATTCCAACATTCGTTTTGTGTGCGGATTGGCATGTTGGACGATGACCCGTGGTTTTTTGAGGTGTGATTCTGACATGGTAGTGATTAATCAGGAATTCATAATGAAGAGCGTGATGGCTTTTGGGGCTGTGTTGTCTGCAATGTAGCATATTATCAATAGAAACGAGTTTGAAAAATATACGGTGAGATTTTGTCACCCTGAGTCAAAACAAGGAGTCTTTCCGAAAATGATAAAGGTCGTGGGGTCGTTCACCCGGTACCTGAAGGAATAGCCCCGAATACCATTTAGTGGGAAGAAGAGGAGATAGAGGATATCCGCCCTGGCTGGTCAGGGGTTTGTCCGGTTGCCAGGGGAGATTGACGCCAGAGTCTTTGGTGAACCATGTTGCTCAGTTCGATCAGCGAATAGGGTTTGGTAATCACCCCGACGAATCCATGAGAGGCATAATTGGCCATGATGGGATCATTTGAATATCCGCTGGAGACGAGCGCCTTGACCTGTGGGTCAAGTTGTTGCAATCGTGTCAAGGTTCCCATACCGCCAAGTTTTCCCGGGACTGTTAAGTCTAAGATCACTAAGAGAAATGGCCTATGAGTCTCCATGGCCTGTTGATAGAGGGCCACCGCTTCTTCTCCATCCTTTGCGATCATCACTTCGTATCCACAATGCGATAACATTTCTCGTGCCATGACTCGTATAGATTCTTCATCATCCATGACTAAAATTTTTCCCTGTCCCCGACGAATGCCCAGGTTCAAGGATTTGGGCGATGAGGTGGCCTTGGGAGATGCAGGAAAGTAGAGTGTGAAGGTGGTGCCTCCTCCGACCTGGGAGTCCACGGTCACATGACCGGCATGTTTTTTGACAATGGCATAGGTGGAAGCCAAGCCCAATCCGTGTCCCGACGACTTTGTCGTAAAGTATGGCTCAAAGATTTTGGGCAAATGATCTTCGGCGATTCCGATTCCTTCGTCGGTGATGGTGACTTTCACATAGGGGCCGGCTGAAAGAGGCAGAGGGCTTCTGACGTCCGGATCGGACAATTGGATGTTTTCGGCGCGAATGGTGATTGTTCCTCCGTGGGGCATCGCATGGATGGCATTCATAAGGAGATTTTGCATCACCTGATTGATTTGCCCCGGGTCGGCTTCAACGACCCATAGGTTTGGATCCGCCCATGTTTGGCAAATAAGCGATGAACCGGAAAGAGCCAGTTCGGAAGATTCCTTGATCAACTCGGATAAGGCCACCGGTTGCTTAATGGGATCGCCGCCCTTCGAGAATGTGAGCAATTGGTGCGTGAGGTGTTTGGCGTGGAGAGCCGCACGTTCAGCTCGTTCTAAGTAGGACTGGTGTTCCTGGGAAAATGGCAGGATTTGTTTGGTTAGAGTAATATTTCCCAGTATCGTTGTCAGGAAATTGTTGAAATCATGAGCGATGCCGCCGGCGAGATTTCCCACCGATTCCAATTTTTGGGAACGAAGCAATTGAGATTCCAGACGCTGTTTTTCCTCTTCAATTTTTTTGCGTTCTGTCACATCTCTTGTGACTCCCGTAATGCCTATGGGGAGATTGTTTTTGTCGAGCAGGAGGCTTCCCCGCACTTCCGCCCAGATTGAGGATCCATTGTGATGTTGGTGTTCCAAGACTAGCAAAAACGACTGATTTGGTTTGTAAGTACGGGATTGGTAATGAGCGCGTTCTTGTTGAATGGCCTCTCTCAGAGTGACCATGGAAGCAGACGTCAGAATAGTCTCCGGCGAAAGCGTGTCAAGGGCATGACCCGAATACCCCAACAACCGTTCCAGAGAAGGGCTGATGTAGGAGAACCTCGATCCCTCCAGGTTCATGACCCAAATGACATCGGATATTCTTTCCACCACCATTCGATACCGGGCTTCCGATTTTTGCAAATCGGCAGTCCGGACCCCCACAAGAGTTTCAAGGTGGTCTTTGTGATGAAGGAGTTCTTTTTCGATGTCTATGCGGGTCTGGATTTCCTGACTTAATGAACGATTGAGCGCTTCGGCTTGAGAGTGGGCCTGTTCCAATTGATGAATCAATCGAAAGTTCTCTTTTTCCAGGGTGAGCGTGTTTTTTATCATGAAAAAATTTCGGTAGGCGGTGACCGTTATCACAGCGAGAAAGGTGAAACCCATGATCCCCACGGCTTGATGGGGAGGGTCACCCTGCGCGAAAAATTGATAGGTGAGAGGCAGGGTTGTGGGAAGACTGTAGGCCAAAAAAGCCGGAAAATAGGCTGCATGGACGGCGGTCGAGCCCGCCGCCATTCCTCCCAGCACCAAGGCTAAAAACATTTGATGGCTTGGTGAAGAAGGGGGGTAGAGTGCAATGCCGGCCATGCCCCAAATCAGTCCGGAGGCACAATTTCCCGCAACAAACCAGGCCAACCATGTACTTGGGTGTAACAGGGGTTTCGATGCGCGGCGATAGGCCAGGACCAAACCTGACCAGAGAACATTAATCCCCACAATGCCGACGATCCATTCCGACACGATCTTGGTCGGAATGACATCCATGAGAATAGATGCGACCAGCCCACAATTAATGATGGAGGCCAGAATGGCCATCGGGACCAAGGAAAACAGTTGATGAACCTGTTGACGACGAAGTTCGATGAAGGAGTGAGCAGGGGAAGGGGTTCCAGAGGATCTCATGGGGGTCGGATCCGGCCGAGTCAGCATCAACGCTATTCCACTATCTAAGGAGTCCAGGCGTAGACAGCACCCCGGCATGGACCGTTCATACCGTCGTCAACCTGATGAAAAAGGGATACCCGGGATGGAATGCCCCTTCTTTTGTCCTATAGCCTGCCTTTCATCAATGACTATGTCAAGACGACTGGCGTGTCGGGATAAAGAAAGGAACATAGGATAAGGGGATAGGAGGACGTGTGATTAGGTGCAGAGAGCCTTAATCGGGATTTCCCGGGTTGGGGCTGATTGATGTCTGTCTATGATACGATCACCATAGGATGAAACCGTTGACGCTTCTCCAGAAGACCATTACTGACTGTACGACCTGTCAACGTTTGACGACCTATCGTCAAGCCGTGGCCAAGGAAAAGGTCAAACGGTTTCGGGATTGGGTATATTGGGGACGGCCCATTGCAGGGTTCGGCGATCCCAAGGCTCAGGTCTTCGTGGTGGGCTTGGCCCCTGCGGCCCATGGAGGAAACCGCACGGGACGGGTGTTTACCGGTGATCGAAGCGGAGACTGGTTGTATGAAGCGTTGCATGCGTTCGGGTTTGCCAACCAGCCGGATTCGACCCACCGGGAGGATGGGCTCACGCTGAAGGATTGTTATGTCGCAGCGGTGGTACGCTGTGCCCCTCCGGCCAATAAACCCACAAAAGACGAATTCGCTGCCTGCCGTCCCTATTTGCAGGAAGAAATACGATTATTGCGGCGGGTCAAAGTTGTTGTGGCGCTTGGGAAGATTGCCTTTGATGAATACTTGCGAACCTGCCGAATCATGGGTTGTCAGATGCCTTCTCCCGGACCGAAGTTCAGCCATGGGGCTCAATATGCCTTATCCTGGGGTGTGACCCTGGTCGGGTCTTACCATCCCAGTCAGCAAAATACCTTTACGGGTACACTCACCCGTCCCATGTTTCATGGGATTTTTAGCACGGTTCGCAAGCTGCTTACACCATCCTGACCGTTACGGGCTCCTCTGAGAAGATGGTCCGATCAGGTCTTGCTGGAGGGCCTGGCTTCCCAATCCGAGAGAAACTTTTTTAAACCATTATCTGTTAACGGATGTTTGACGAGCTGTTGAAATACGCCAAAGGGCATCGTGCAAATATGCCCGCCGGTCAGAGCCGCTTCGACGACATGTTGGGGGTGGCGAACGCTGGCGACGAGAACCTGTGTGGCGAAATTATAGTTTTCATAGATCGTCAGGATTTGTCGAATGAGCTCCATGCCATTGGAACTGATGTCGTCCAATCGGCCTATGAACGGCGACACGCACCATGCCCCGGCTTTGGCGGCCAATAAGGCTTGAGTTGGCGAGAAGCATAATGTGACGTTGACCCGGATTCCTTCGCTGGACAGTTGCTTGGTGGCCTTGAGCCCTTCCGGAATGAGTGGACATTTTACCACAATATTTTTGTGAATCTTCGCTAATTCTTTTCCTTCCTTGACCATGGCCGCAGCCTCAACACTGACCACTTCAGCGCTGATGGGCCCATCCACAATTCCGCAAATTTCCAGGAGGAGTTCCTTGAAATCACGCCCTTCTTTTGAGACAAGCGAAGGGTTGGTGGTGATGCCGTCTACCAGGCCATAACTGGCCGCTTCACGGATCTCTTTGACACTTCCGGTATCGAGATACAGCTTCATATCGAATCCCCTTTTTAGGTTTTGAGCTGGTGTTGCCTGAGTGGTCTCGTATCCCATTGTAATCCACCCCTCTGTCTTGTACAAATTTTCCTATCCATTGGCGGGAAGAAAAATTTAAGTGAAAAGCCTGCCTGACAGATGAGAAAACGGAGGATTCTTTTACCTCGATGGATCAGGTTGTTTGACTGGTAGAGGATCGAAGGCTAGAATTTTCAAACACATAGAGAGCGTGTCCGGATTTCAGCCATTGTCGGGGAAGGAGACGGGTGTGGTCTACAAATATTTGCTGATATGTCTGATGGTATTGCTTTGTGCCGGTTGTGGAGGGAATCCGTATTTGGATGCCTCCCTTGATCCCGCCAAATTTGAAGGAAAAGACAAGGCCTGGTTCGAAGAAAACTGGGGAAAGCCGAGCGGGAAATCCGCTCGATTCTTTGGAGGAGAAACCTGGGTGTATTCACGCATTTCCGGTGGTGAGTCCCGATTTCCCTACTTTAATTTTTCCCCGAATCAATGTCACATTAATTTAGATTTTGACAAAGAAGGCAAGCTGGAAGATTATGATTATACGGATTGCTAAGGACTCTCGTGCCTGCTCAATCTGCCAGGGTTGAGGAGATCCTTCTGCTAAATATGCCATTCCAAAAGGGTTTTCTTTCTTTAGAATTTCTGTACGCCCTTTGAACGTAGGAGTCTGGATTGTCCCGGACGATTATCATTACACCAACAATCGACGAATTGTTTAAGGTTGCCGCCAAGGAAATTGTGGCGGTGGTGCTGGACTGTCGGAGAGCCGGTCGCGACTGTCGTGTGGCTTTGGCGGGTGGGTCCACCCCTCGAGGATTATACCGGCTCCTGACGGGTGCCCCCTACCGGACTCAGATCTCTTGGGACCACCTTCGGGTTTTTTGGGGAGATGAGCGCACAGTCCCTCCGGATCACCAAGACAGTAATTTCCGCATGGCCAAGGAGGCGCTTTTATCTCACGTGCCCATCCCCTCTGATCAGGTATTTCGGATTCAAGGCGAAGTACCCGCCGAGGAAGCTGCGGCTCGCTATCAAACTGTCTTGCAGGAACAATTCAATCTGTCATCAGGAGAGGTTCCACAGTTCGATCTGATCGTATTGGGTATGGGCCCGGATGGGCATACGGCGTCATTGTTTCCTGGAACCTCGGCTGTGGCAGAGTCCAAACAGCTGGTGTCGGCGCCGTGGGTCGAGAAATTACAGACCCACCGGGTGACGTTGACCCCACCGGTTCTAAATGCAGCGAAGCACGTGGTTTTTTTGGTCAGTGGAGTGGATAAAGCGACGGCCTTACAGGTCGTGTTGGAAGGGCCGGCAGATCCTGCCCGCTTTCCCGCCCAAGTCGTGAATCCTCCGACAGGTCACTTGCTATGGTTGGTCAATCAGGATGCGGCTGGCCTATTGAAGAGAGAATCGATGACGTCACGTAGGTGAAGAAGGAGAGGAACCATCAAAATGGTTAAGGCACCCGAGGCATTTATTCACGCCCTCCACAAAAAACCCATAACATGTCCCACACCGGCTTGTTCCGGTTCCGTGGCGGTGGAAGAGTGTTCCCGGTCCACCGAGCGGGTGAAATCGTTTAAATTGCACTGTGAACAATGTGATTGGCACGACACGATAACGGGTGATGAACAAGTCGATCCGCCGTGGGACGAGGGGTCCCTGATGGAAATTACGGAGGAGCATCTTCTGCATTTAGAACCGGTTTGTCCCTATGATCAGGCACCGGTGGATTTTCATTCGCTGCCGAATCCACGTCGTCGGGCTCGCTATCGCATCACGTGTTTTTTCTGTGGGCGGCAGGAGGAATTGGATTGGCCACCTGAGGAAGCGAAGCGATAATCCTTGGGAGTGTGCCGGGGCCTTAGCGTTCGGTTTCCACTTGCGTTATTCCCCATGCCCTGTTATTCCTGTCAGACGTATCTGTTGTCGCACTCATGAAAAAAATTAAAAAAAAGAAGTCGGCTTCTCAAGTCGTGCCGGCTTTTCTTGTTGGGTGGACCCATGGAAATCCACCTCCGCCAGGCTATATCGCGGCCTGGTTCGATGAAGCGTATGGCGGGCCATTGCGCATACGTTTTCTCACCTCGAACGGACACCATCATTTTGAGGCCGCGCACACCAATTGGACTGCCGAAGTCAACATTGAGCCTTCAACGGCAATCGTCGAACAGTGGCAGGGTCGCTTACAGTGGGAACAGACTCAAATAGCCGTCCTGTTCCCTCCGACCAATACGGCGACCGATCGTCGGGATGCCCTGTTGCATGTGGCGAGAATGGCGAGGGGAGTCACTCTGCTCACGGACGGAACGACCTATGACGTGGCGACCGGCTCATATCTCAATCCTTCGGATTGGCGCGATCGGGATTTGGAGGCCTTTCGAATCACCGATCACATTCAGGTGGAACATCGTGAAGACCTTCAGCGGGCGCGCATATGGTTCCATACCAGGGGCCTCACGAAATTTGGGCTGGATGAAATCGAGACCTTTCAACCGATGGGCTTATCGAGTCGGGAGGTGAAAGACACCCTCCTCAGGGTTGCCGACTATTTGATTGACCAGGGAAAGAACTCAAAGGTGGGGGAACGAATCATTCTTGATGGAGGTGGTCCCCAGGTGATGGTGGTGCGCCATCGGACCGATCCCGTATATGGGACCCCGCTGGCATTCCGGGAGTTGATCTTGGAGTGACGGGAACCCAGGCGCACAGGAAGCTGCAACCCAATGCGGTTACCGGGGTGGAGAAACCACGGTAATGCGAGTCCGTGCCCCTCGTCCGATCGCTTGATCGCAGGGAGTGAGTTGCGTATCGATGGCAATATTGGGAATGGAGCCCGGCTTGCTCATCAGTTGCCGGGTGAGTGCCTCACCCGATGCCACAGGGCGCGGCAGGCGATAGAGATAGATCGTATCGATATCTTCTGCTTGAAACCAGGTTGCCCCTAAACTTCTCTTGTAAAACTCCAGAATTTTTTCAGGCGGATCGGGAGTGAGGAGCACGGCTGAAGGAATGGTCTGGTAGGTGTGTCCATGAATTTGTGAATTCCCGCTGGGCATGGCACTGGCCAAAACGGCGTTCGGATATGGAGGGACCAGAAAAAATTGGGCTGGAGGCGTCCAGCTATTGAGAAATGATTCCTGCATGGCGGTGAGGCGGCATTGCGGGTTCTGGCTCACTGCGGAAAAATCGGCCAGGGGAGCATAGGAGCCTGCATGGGCGAGTGTCGGGAATACGGACAGAAATACGAGACTCAGCAAACAAGACTTCTTCATGCCTTGACTCCTTGCATCGTTGGGGGTTGAGAAAATCGGCATGTCCGGCATACAAGAGGAGAATCATGGCGTAAGCATGCTGTGCAGTCAACTGGGAGGGGGCAAAGGAATTGGGCGGCTTGAGTCGTGAGACGGAATGGTGTTTTATGAACCGGGCAGGAACGCAAATCGCCTTACTGTGTTAACATATTGCCCTCATGAGGGGAAGCCGACTACTGCCGTCTGTGGTAAGTTAGGAAAGCTTTGGGGCAGTCGCTGGTTTTTGATTGATGACATTCATGGCCAGCGCAATCATCGAGCCCACGTCCGACACGGAAGCTGGGAGCACAAGGGTGTTACTGGCTTTCGCTAATTCCCCAAATTCCCCGATATATTGCTCGGCCACACGAAGCTGAACCGCCTCAAATCCGCCGGGGAGTTGAATCGCTTCGGCAACTTTTCGAATACCCTCGGATGTGGCGGTCGCAATCGCGAGAATGGCTGAGGCCTCTCCTTCGGCTTCGTTGATTTGTTGCTGTCGTTTCGCTTCAGATGCTTTGATGACCTGCTGCTTGTCTCCCTCAGCTTCGTTAATGGCCGCATCCCGTTGACCTTCGGACGCGAGTACCACCGCGCGTTTTTCCCGTTCAGCCCGCATTTGTTTTTCCATTGCGCTGAGCACGTCTTTGGGCGGGTTGATATTACGAATCTCGTATCGAAGGACTTTGGCACCCCAGGGAGAGGAAGCTTTGTCCAACTCGTTCACGACCGAAATGTTGATCGTGGTCCGTTCTTCGAAGGTCTTATCCAGGTCAATTTTTCCGATCTCACTGCGAAGCGTCGTTTGGGCAAGCTGAGAAATGGCGAACCGGTAATCGGTAATCCCATAGGAAGCCCGTTCGGCATCCAGGACTTTGATATACAAGACCCCGTCCACTCCGACCTGCACATTATCCCTGGTAATGCAAATTTGTTCGGGGACGTCCAGGGCCATTTCTTTTAAGGTGTGTTTGTAGCGAATCACATCTAAAAATGGGATAAGGATGTGAAGTCCGGCGTTTAAGGTTGACGAATATTTTCCTAACCGTTCAACGACATAGGCGCTTTGTTGAGGAACCACGATGGCCGTTTTTGACAGGATAATAAAAGCCAGTAAGGCGAGTACAAGCATAACCAGTAATTCACCCGACATGAGATTCCTCCTGTGAAATCGGATCTGCCTGAATCCAGAGTGTCAACCCTTCAACTCTGATAACTTTGGCTTGCGAACCTTTGCCTAGGGTTGACGTTCCGGCATTGCGGGCGGTCCAGCTGGTTCCATGGAGTTCCACCTTTCCTATTCGTTGGGCATCAAGATTTTCCAGAAGAGTGGCAAACTCTCCAACCATGGAATCCACCGGAACCTCATCCTTGTCCCTGATGAAGCCCGTTTCTTGAAGGGGTTTCTTCATGGCAAAGAGCGAGATGATGCCGAAGAACACGAAACACAACCATTGCAGCCAGGCGGCTTCGGTCAAGCTTACCCAGGTGAGGGCACTCACCATCAACGCCGCTACCCCGAAAAACAGAAAATAAAAGTTGCCGAGACCTCCCAGGGTGAGGATTTCCAACCCGATTAGGATCAAACCCATTATCGACCAATGCCACCAAAGCATCGTGGAAAGACTCCTCTTTGTTGCAAGGATAACGGCAGAGGGGCACAGGGGGATCCGAGCTATTGCCGTTTTTCTATTATATCGGGCGTCGTATGGCGAAAACTAAAGCCGAATGGTTTTTTTTGTTGAGATGGGAACACGGCAGTACCGTCTTGAGGGAAAGACTAACACAAATTTCCGGAAAGGTCTTCCTCTCAGGAAGGTAAAGCTGCATTTCGAATGGGAGGTTGCCGTATACCCTCTTACCGTCCACCCGGGCCCTCCAAACTCTGTCTTTTGGCCTGAGAAATATCACCATTTGATTCAATTTTTTGAAATAAAGTCTGGCACGATGACGGGGAGTCCTTGAATACCCTGGAAGAGCTCGTTCCCCGTTGCCGAAAACGGAAGATGTCAGCTGAAGACAACCACCAAGTTTCATTTCCGGCTATACAGGGTTGCGTTGACTTATCGTGCCATGGCGGTGGTCCCGTTTCTACCCAGTGGGCAAATCCGGGTGTTCGACAAAAACTGAGGGTGGAAACTTTTTGCCGGTCTTAGAATGGCGCAAGGTTCGTTTCAGGACGAAGTCAAACAGCAATGGATTGTAGTCATAGATTTCATTCAGAGCGGCGCGTTCTTCAGCGTTGATATGACCTGAGGACACGAGTGATCGGGTCTGAATCACGATATTGATTGCGGGCAGCGGATAATCGCTTCCATTGATGAGTCTGGAGTGAATGGAGGGCTTGGATAAGATCTTATCGAGGTTGTGATGCCGATTGTATTGGGTCACGGCCGAAATATCAGCAAACACTAAGCCTGCATACTTGGGGTCTTCAAGCATCTGAATGGCCAGATCGATATAGGGTGTGCCAGGAGGACAGCGGGCCTCCTCCTCTTTTTCGCATTCCCCCAAACTGGCGACATGCGCCATCACGACTTTCACTCCCATGTCCAGGGGCTTTTTCAATAACAAGGGATTTCCAAAGTGCTGAAATTCTGCCGCTTCCGTGGCAATCTCCACACCGGTATGGGAAATCAGGGCCATGTCGTACTCTTGCATGATGCGATAATACGGGACGAGTTTGTCCTGCATGGCTTCTGACGCCGGATGAATACCCATGGCATTGGGCAGCCATTTCACAAACCGAACCCCTTGTTGTGCATAGTGACGAAGCGCGGTTGTGGCATCCTCCCGATAAGGATGAATGGAGATGATAGGAAAGAAGATATCGGGATTCTTCTTGGCAATGGTCATCACATATTCGTTGGGCACATAAAACGTGGATAGTTTTCGATCGGGACGTCCCTGCTCGTCATGAAAAAAATCAAACGCCATGATGCCGAATTTTCCCCGTTCAGGCATGAACTGAATGAGGTCTTTCAAGCGGGCAAGGTACTGGGTGTCGGCTTGCTGTTCGTCCGTAATCAACGCGGCACTCTTATAGATTTCAAACTGGGAAAAATGAATCAGCCCATGCCAAGGGGATTGCCATTCCTCATTGACAAAGGTTCCATTGATGTCCTCATTCATACCTAACATATGAACGTGATAGTCGCGAAGCGCATGACCCTGGATACCGTCCAATGCCCGGTTGATCAGTGTGCGTGCCTCGGCGCTGATCTCTTTCTCCAAATCCTTGGGTTCATGGTCGAAGGCGCCCCCCAAAAGATCGCAAGAAACACAGAAGGCGCTTACCGTAAACAGCATTGCCCGGAGAAAATATGTCGATGTCGTTCTCTTATGCTTGTGTGGAATCATGTTGAGTGCATCTGGTTCGTAGTCGCGGGTTCAATCTCACTGACAGAGAGCATGAGAGCATTATTGGGTAGGTAACGAAAGTTTGTAGGAAATTTACACACAATTACTTTTAAGAAGGAATGTTCATTCTACGTTGGCTGTCCTTTATAGAAAAGGTGAGGGATGGATTTGTTCTGGGCATTGTTCAGGGGGCAGAATGGTACGTGTACCGTTCCAACCCTATCGTGAACAATGTTTGGGCGAAATACTCTTTCCTGCTTTTTTTTTGTATTTCTAAAGAGTGGGTTTACAAAATTTATACCTTGACTAAATGTCAGAACTAGCCAAGAATCTTTCCAATTTTTTGCTTATGGAACAATTTCATTAATTTGCCGGATTGGTGCACGCGGGAAGCCTACTCGGAGGAAGTCAGGAGTTGCGGGTTCTGGCCCGGTGGAGGGCCGATTCCTTATGCGGCTTTCTATTCATATGCCTTTCCGGAGCTGCCTGATTTTGCGGCGTCATACGTGCAGTCGGACGGGGCATCCTACAGTCCCGATCTGCAAGAATGTATTCTTCTCTACGATATTGTCCGAGAGGCGTCATCGCCCGATGATACCCTTCTTGAATTCCTGAAAACGACGTATGAAGCCCCAGCCAGTTTGGCAAAGTGGGATCGCCCCTCTCTGGAACGGAGGAGCGACCCCCAAATGACAAGTCCATGAAAGTCTTGCTGCTATTGGTGAGTGGGCGACATTGGATCTTGATTTTGTTGAAGGCCACGAAATCCACCAGGCAACCAACCCAACCACTGAGTAGGGGAAATGATGATGCCGTCGATTGCTGACACCCGTTGCTGTATTGTGGGTGGTGGTCCGGCCGGGATGATGCTCGGATATTTGCTGGCCCGGTCAGGGGTTTCCGTCGTCATTCTGGAAAAGCATGCCGATTTTCTGCGCGACTTTCGCGGGGATACCGTGCATCCATCGACACTTCAGGTCCTTTATGAAGTCGGTTTGCTGAAAAAATTTGATCGACTGTCTCAGCGCAAAGTCGATCATTTGAGTGTGAGCATCGGGGGACGGTTGCAGCAGGTGGTCGATTTTCGTGGACTGAAGCCCTTTGCCTATTTGTCATTGGTGCCGCAATGGGATTTTCTTGATTTATTGGCCGATGAAGGCCAACGTTATCCGCATTTCGATTTGCGCATGCGTCACGAGGCCATTGGGCTGATTGAAGAAGAGGGACGCGTGTCTGGTGTCCGTGTGCGTTCGCCTGAAGGCGAGGTGGCGGTCCAGGCAGGTCTTATCGTCGCCTGTGACGGCCGTCATTCGACTTTGCGCGAAGCCGCTGACATGCCAAGGCGGGACTATGGAGCGCCAATGGATGTACTGTGGTTTCGTGTGCCACGAAAGCATAGCGACCCGGAAGATACCTTCGCCATCGTGGACGCCGGCCATATGATGGTGCTGCTCAATCGGACCGATTATTGGCAAGCTGCTTATGTGGTGCAAAAGGGTCGTGAAGAAACACTGCGGGCCCAACCGTTCGAGACCCTGCGCGATTCGGTTGCCAGGCTGGCACCTTTTCTCAAGAACTCTGTCCGAGCTTTGGCCACCTGGGATGAGGTGAAAACATTGGTTGTGCGTGTCGATCGCCTGGAGCGCTGGTACCGGCCGGGTCTGCTACTGATCGGAGATGCCGCGCACGCGATGTCACCCATCGGAGGTGTCGGGATCAATTTGGCCATTCAGGATGCTGTCGCCGCGGCGAATGCTCTCGCTTCGAACCTACGGAACGGAAATCCGATTCAAGAAACACTGTTGCGCGAGGTACAGCAACGTCGTCTGCTACCGACCAGAATCATCCAGGCTCTGCAGGTGCAAGCTCAGAATCGTCTAATCTCCAAGGCCCTGGAGAAATCGGGCGATTCACCGAAATTTCCGGCGATTCTGCGATGGTTGTTACGGTTCCGTCCCATAAGAAATATCCCTGCCCGTTTGATCGGCTATGGCATTCGTTGTGAGCATGTGCGCACGAACGAACACCCTCCGAAATTCTGATCTGTTTTCGAAGACCACTGTTGTCCGCTCTCTTGGATGGACCTTAGGGAGGATAAAATGGTGGTGCATCATTTCCTCCAATTGAAATACGCAACGGACTGAAGGGTTATTAAACGCATGGGATTAATTCCTTTGGGGTAATCACATTTAAACCAACTGCTAAATCAACTGCATCACGACCTTGACTTGTGTCTTGACTAATTTCCAGAAATAACCAAGAATCGGCCCACCGTCATTCCCAAACGGATGCCAGTCTGTATGGCCTGATAGACGGATTTATTGTCCAACAGCTTACAAGCTAACAGGGCAGCAATGAAAAAAAAGCCAGGCGACGTTCGCATTGAAACCGACTCTTTTGGATCGATTCCTGTGCCGGCGAATAAATATTGGGGGGCTCAGACCCAACGTTCCTTGGCGAATTTCCAAATAGGCCAGGAACGCTTACCTCGAGCCCTCATCCGGGCCTTAGGTATTGTCAAACGTTGTGCAGCTCTATCCAACATGGTGCTAAACACGATTGATGAAACAACCGGCAAGGCTATTGCTGATGTGGCGGAGGATGTTATCGATGGCAAGTTGGACGATCACTTTCCCCTCGTGGTCTGGCAAACCGGTTCCGGTACGCAGTCCAACATGAACGCCAATGAGGTGATTGCCAATGTGGCCATCGAACGTCTGGGCGGGACGCTCGGATCAAAAACGCCGGTTCATCCGAATGATCACTGCAATTGCAGTCAGTCTTCCAATGATGTTTTCCCGACGGCGATGCATATTGCGACGGTTGAGCAACTGCACCATGTCCTGATTCCATCCTTGGCACATCTCCACCAAGTCTTGTTGGATAAGTCGCAAGCCTGGGAAGGCATTATTAAAATCGGACGAACCCATTTGCAGGACGCCACTCCTCTCACGTTGGGTCAGGAATTCTCAGGATATGCGACCCAGGTGCAGATGGGCATTGATCGGATTCAGGATGGTCTTAAACGGCTGTATCCCCTTGCGCAAGGCGGTACCGCTGTGGGTACGGGATTGAACGCAAAGCCGGGTTTTGGTGAAAAGTTTGCTGAAGAAGTTGCGAGGTATACGGGGCTGCCATTTCTTTCGGCTTCCAATAAGTTCGAAGCGTTGGCCACGCATGACGCCATGGTGGAAATCTCCGGCGTGCTCAATGTTCTCGCCGTCAGTCTGAATAAAATTGCCAATGATATTCGCCTGTTAAGTTCAGGCCCGCGCTCCGGTCTTGGAGAGCTCTCCCTGCCGGAAAATGAGCCGGGTTCCTCCATCATGCCGGGAAAGGTGAATCCCACCCAATGTGAAGCCATGACCATGGTCTGTGCGCAGGTTATCGGGAATCACACGACTATCACGATTTCCGGCGCACAAGGGCACCTTGAACTCAATGCGTTCAAACCCGTCATTGTATACAATGTGCTTCAGTCCATTCGCCTCATCGGCGATGCCGTAAGGAGCCTTACCGATAAATGCATTGTGGGCATTGAGCCGAATATTGCCCGTATTTCCGAGCTGATGGAACAATCCCTGATGCTGGTCACGGCTTTGGTTCCTCACCTTGGTTACGATAAGGCAGCTAAAATTGCTCAAGAGGCCTTAAAAAATGGACGCACCCTGCGAGAAGAAGCTCTCGCCAGCGGATTTGTGACTGAAGAAGAATTCAACACCTTGATTCGTCCGGAACAGATGATTCGTCCAAAGTAATCCGAACGTCCCCAGCCGCCTTCTGGCTCCTTCCGGGAGGGAATTTAAAATGAAAGATTGCGATCACATTCGGTAATGGCTTTGACATAATCCTCCATGCCCTTCATTACCGCTCCCACTTCCAGATCGGGTTCGTGTATTTGTCGGGCTACCGCACAGGCTGAACAGACCCACAAAGGGACTGTTGAAAAAAGCCGCCAGCGGCGTTCTCGCCATTTTTCCGTGCTCACGTACTGGAAGTACGCTCTGCGCGCAAAAATGACTGCGGCCTTGCTGGACGAACTTTTTTGAACCGCCCCGAGGCCTCTAATATGCAACGTGCCTGTGGGTCAATATGGCCTTGGAAACTATTATTATTCAACACTCCCACAGAGGAATACCCTGAGACAGAATGGTATTGGCTAACACCTTCAACGCCGGTAATCCGACTCCCTGTATGCCATCTACCATGCCTTTTTTGGCTAAGACAACCGCCTCAGCCTGAAGCCATAGAACGACCTCATGCCCTTGTTCGTGAGCCGCCTCTGAGGCGATAAACGGAAGAGTGGCCATTGTTGGATCATCCGTCCCTTTACTCCCGGCAATGACAAAGCGTGCCATAGATTTCTCCTTTCATGAACCTCTTTTCTTTCATGCTTCTCCGCAATCCCCCATCTCATTGCACAGGAAAGTTGGATTAGGATGAAGATGCAGTCGCCCGGAACCTGTGCTGAACCTTGATGGTATCAGTGATGAATTGAAGATTAACCTCTGTAGACCCCTTGGTTTAAGCTGGCGCGTGTGAATACTGTTGGCTCACCATCAGTATGGTTTACAAAAAGTTATACCGGAAGCCCCTGTGGCAGTGTCGGTAATACGATGAATGGGAATACACAACTGCCCGGTTCCGCCTCTATCCCCTTTCCTTGAATTTCCTAATCTGTCACGATAGATGGCATGGCAATGTTCGGTACCCGCCTGAGGCTTCTGGTTCGATCGTCTCCAAGGCGTGAGAATTTATATAATGAATAAATAAGGAGTATACACATGAAAAAGATGAAAGCCGTGGAAGTCCGTCAGGCAAAGGGCTCTTTGCAACTCGTGGAGCGTGAAGTGCCTAGTCCTGGCTCAGGACAGGTTCTCGTGAAGGTTCAGGCCTGCGGGATCTGTCATAGCGATGTGTTCACGAAGGAAGGTCTATGGCCCGGTCTGGAGTATCCGCGTATTCCTGGACATGAAATTGCCGGTATCATCGAGGAGATGGGTTCGGGTGTGGAGGGATGGAAGCAGGGCCAACGGATTGGCGTGGGGTGGCATGGAGGACACTGTGGCCGTTGTGAGCCTTGCCGCCGAGGCGATTTTGTCCTTTGCCAACGCGGGTTGGTTCCGGGGATTAGCTATGATGGAGGCTATGCCGAATACATGATTGCTCCCGTCGAAGCCTTGGCGCGCATACCAGAGGATCTCTCCGACGTTGAAGCGGCCCCTCTACTTTGTGCCGGCATCACGACCTTCAATGCCCTTCGAAAAAGCGGCGCGGGCGCCGGTGATGTGGTTGCTATTCTGGGCATCGGCGGCCTTGGACATTTAGGGGTA
The DNA here is from genome assembly GCA_020632595.1 of Nitrospiraceae bacterium. NCBI lineage: Bacteria > Pseudomonadati > Nitrospirota > Nitrospiria > Nitrospirales > Nitrospiraceae > Nitrospiraceae bacterium. The sequence continues at coordinate 43,154 of JACKFF010000019.1, forward strand.
CAGTATGCCAACAAAATGGGATTCGAGACGGTCGCCATTGCCAGAGGAAAAGACAAAGAGGCTCTGGCCAAGAAGTTAGGCGCGCGGCACTATATCGACAGCAGGGACCAAAATGTAGCGGAAGCGCTTAAGCGCCTTGGCGGAGCGAAGATAATCCTCGCAACCGTCACGAGTGGAAAGGCCATGAGTGCGACTATCGGGGGATTAACCATCGACGGAAAATTGATTATGGTTGGCGCCTCTGAAGAACCGGTGGAAGTCCCCATCGTGCAGTTTATTATGGGTCGACATTCAGTTCAAGGCTGGCCGTCCGGTACGTCGTCGGATTCGCAGGATACGTTGGCCTTCAGTGTGATGACGGATATAAAACCGATGATAGAGGAGTATCCTCTTGAACGCGCGGCTGAGGCTTATGGGCGCATGATGAGTGGTGAAGCAAGGTTCAGGGTAGTATTAAAGGTTAGTTGAAGAGCCCACCCGCTGGGATTCCTCCAATCCTTTGTCTTCGTCAAAAACATGAATGCCCATACTGAAGAAGCTGTGCTCATAAAAAGAACCAAGATGGTCAGTGGGTAATGGAGCCAAATTTCTGTAGCAACGGCTCGACTTTCAATACTGGGAGCGTTGAAAAAAAATACCGCCAGCGGCGTTCTCGCCCCTAGGCCGTGCTCACGCACTCCTCCGTACGCTCCGCTCGTCCTAGCGGCTGCGGCCTTTCCTTCGTGAAGCTTCAGGTCTGCACCGGCCTTTTTGAACACTTCACTATTTTTCTCTAATAAGCCTCCGTAACTCAGAAGCGAATGAAACGGCAAAATTTTTACGATATTCAACAGTCCCATACTCTGAACATGATAACACTCAACTGAGGCGTGTCATTGGGGATTCATTCATATTCCCTCCCCGCCAAAAAGGACTGGACGATGAAAGGGGAGCACTCCGTTAAGTAGGGCCGTCTGGATCTGGATAGGGTATTTATTGTGAAATTTCGAAGATTGACGGATTTTCCCCAGCGTTCAGCGCCCCGGTGATGGATCAGTTATGAGGCTCTGGGAAAGAGATTTTCTACAAGAGCAGCATCTCAGGCCTTTTTGACGTAGGCTTTGTAGACTTTTTTGTCGGCGGCACCTTCTTCTTCCATGCCCACCATGGCGTGTCCGGTTGTCTCGCACCAGGCCGGCATATCTTTTTTAATCCCTTCGTCATCCGAAATCACTTCAAGGACTTGCCCTGAGGCGAGTTCTTTGATTTTTTTTGAGGTCAGAATGATGGGCATCGGGCAAAAATACCCCAATGTGTCCAGTTTAACGTCGGCTGGTATCATAGTGCATCCTTTTGTGGTGGTCGTTAGATAAATAAGTTTACGGACCCGTGCCGGGCTTCCGCCAAATAAGTGCTGACTCCGGCGAGTTGGTCGATGCCATCAATGAGCGTGTCTTTTGAAATGCCCATGAGTCCCAGGGTCGTAGTGCAGGCAATCATCTTCACATCCAGGTCTTTGGCGGTCTCCATAAGTTCGGGTATGCCGGGCATGCGATTATCTTTCATCACCTTTTTCATCATGGTGGTTCCGAGACCTCCAAAATGAAATCGTGAAAGGGGCAGGCGACTGGCTCCTCCTTTGTTCAGCCATCCAAAGGCTCGACGGAGCCAATCCTTCGGGGAGCTACTCACATTTTCCTTCCGGATGGCATTCAGCCCCCAAAAGGTAAAAAACATCGTCACCTTCATGCCCATGGCTGCGGCGCCCGTCGCAATAATCAGGGCCGCCATGACGCGGTCCATGTCTCCACTCAGGACGACAAGTGTCACTTTATCGGGTTTGGTTTCTTTGAGCTCGGCTAAGGCGGTTGCTGGTTCAACGTGGGTGGCGTTCATGATGTCACCTTCTTTCTCAGAAAAATGATGGGTCGCCTCTTAAAGAGTCCTCAATATAGACGGATTGTGACGGAGTATAACAAATCCCGCCCTTTAATAGGGTTGGTTGTGCTTGGAGGCATTGTCCAAGGATGAGGCTTACCGCTCTCTCGACTATAATATGGTAATTTTTTCGGTGTCAACAAATGCCTGTTCTGAATTGTTGCCTGCATGAGGTATGAATCGCAGGCGTTTTAGCCGTGCAGGTAGATGTAAGGAAGGGGCCATGGATCGGTTGGTGGAATGTGTGCCGAATGTGAGTGAGGGCGTGGATAAGGCTGTACTCGCTGTGTTGACCCAGCGTATTCAGTCGGTGCCCGATGTGGCCTTACTCGATCTTCATGTAGATCCCGATCATCATCGATCGGTTTTTACCCTTGCAGGGGAGCCTGAGGCCATGGCTACTGCGCTTTTTCAGTTTATTCGAGAAGCACAGCAAAGCATCGACCTCCGCAGGCATCAGGGGCAGCATCCACGCATCGGGGCGGTTGATGTGGTGCCCTGGATTCCCTTCCGAGGCGTGACGATGGAGGAGTGTGCGGACTATGCCAAAGATTTGGGCAGGCGAGTCGGACAGGAACTGGGCATTCCCGTCTTTCTCTATGAACAGGCGGCTTTGGTGTCTTTGCGGGCCCGGCTGGACATTATACGGCGAGGGGGGCTTTCGGGGTTACAGGAACGGATGGATCAAGAGGCAGATTGGAAGCCTGATTTTGGCCCAAACGTATTGCATCCTACGGCAGGGGCGGTCGCAATCGGAGCCCGTTTCTTCCTGATTGCCTTTAACGTGGTCCTCAAAAGTCAGGACATTCAAGTGGCTCGTCGTATTGCCGGCACGATCCGGTCATCAGGTGGAGGTTTCCCTGCGCTCAAGGCCATGGGTGTACCCTTGTCATCAAAAGGGCTTGTGCAGGTGTCCATGAATCTGACGGATTTCCGGCAAACCTCCCTGCGAGCGGCATTTCAGGCGGTGGAGCGGGAGTCTCATCGGTTGGGTGTGGAAATTCAGGAAAGTGAAATTGTGGGCCTGGTTCCGCAGGAGGCATGGGATGCGGATTTGGCTGCCGACCTTAAGTTGAAGAACTGGAACCCTGAAGGCGTGTTGGAAGTGGCATGTGGGAAATACCATCTTTTCCCGTTGTAACTCATCAGGTACAATAGCCCGGAAATGTGGAGATGAATCCCACGTTCTACTGAATTGTGAGCCGGAGTACTGGAATCATTTGAACAAACAATAACGTGGGCATGAACGGAACGTTTACCTAAAAAAGGGAAAAACCATATGAGCGATGATCTGGCAGCTTTGCGGGCTAGTAAATTCGGGCAGTTAACGGTGGGCAGTGTCATGGAGAAAGAAGTGCAATCGGGCATGAAGGATTCGGAAGCCAAATTACTGGCCTCGTATATGATGGAAGGATTTGGTTCCGTTCCCATCATCGATGAAACTTCGAAATTGGTGGGAATCGTTTCCGAGTTTGATTTACTTAAGGCCTTGCGCAAAGGGAAAAACCTGGAAGACGTGACAGCAGGTGATATCATGACTGCCAATCCGCTATCGGTTACGCAAGATACCAATGTCCTGACGCTGATCGATGTCCTGCAAAATAATCATCTGATTCGGGTGCCTGTTGTGGATTCGAAGGGGAAATTGATCGGGATCGTTGCGCGAAGAGATTTACTACGGGGCTATTTGCAAATGTCGGGGAGTTGAAGCTCCCCGAGGAATTGAGCAACGGCTTTCCTTCACTGGGTTCATCCCTCCCATTTTCCAACATGAGTGAATCGGCGCGCGTGCTCCTCCTGGTTCCAGGGTGAGGATGCGCCATAAGTCTGTGAGTTGACGACGATGAAAGATCAAGCGAATCAGATGGTCCGCGCCCCATGGTTTGAGTATGGGATCATTGCCTGTATTCTCATTAACGGGGTTATTCTGGGGCTGGAAACCTCACCGGCACTGGTGGAACATTATGGTGCCTTGATGCACTGGGGAAACCACCTCATCCTTGGAATTTTCATTCTGGAAGCCCTTATCAAAATGATTGCCGTGGCACCTCAGATTGATCGGTATTTTCGGGATGGCTGGAACATCTTTGATTTTTCCGTCATCGTGTTTTCTTTGATTCCGGCTACCGGTGAATTTGCCATGATTGCCCGGTTGGCCCGATTGTTGCGGGTGGTTCGTCTCATCTCGACCATTCCTGAGCTCCGCCTTATCGTTTCAACCCTCGTGAGATCTATTCCCAGCATGATTCACGTCATGACTCTCATGGGCGTGATCTTTTATGTCTATGCCATTATGGGCTATCAGTTGTTTCATGAGCACGATCCGACGCATTGGCGATCATTGGGGATCTCGCTGTTGACCCTATTTCGCGTCGTGACCCTGGAAGATTGGACTGATGTGATGTATACCGCCATGGATTTTCATTACCTGTCTTGGATCTATTTTGTGAGTTTTGTGGTTTTAGGAACGTTTGTCGTGATTAATCTGTTTATTGCCGTGGTGATCAATAACCTCGATGAGGCCAAAGCCGAACGCCTGGCTGAACTTCAGGGGCCGGTCACACAAAAAGAGATACTCAAAGATTTAAAAGATACACAAATAGCCCTCAAGCGCTTAGAGGAGCGCTTGGAAAAAACTTCTGGAGAAAATGTCCTGCCCCTATCGAAAGTGTTGAAAGGTTAATATCCCCGGAACCAGGTTGGTTACGTTCCAAGGGCAATCGTGGAAAGGAATGATAGAGAAAGAAAGGGCGGGGATAATCCACTAGGAGTCTGTCGGACTTTGGGAATCGATAGCGAAAATGTGACTGAGCGAGGGCAAATTTTGACGACTTTGCCGGCCCATAGTGGGACTATGGGCCAAGGAGGCGGCGAAATATTGGCCGCTTAGGCACTTTTGCAGCCGATTCATCCGAAGTCCGACAGGCTCCCAGGCCGGATCCCAACACGAAAAAAAATCGGGCCCGTTCATGTCTGACGGAACGGGCCCAATATATGGCGATACCGTAACGGTAATTGTTACTGTTGAATACCCTGGACCCACGCGACATTAGGGGCTACGTCGACCGGTGCCGGCTTCGTGCATTTTTTCCCGCGATTTCCATAGCTGATTGTGGAAGTTTTGATCGGGCAGGTTCCGAATGCAGTGCCAAATTCCACAATTCCCTCCACCACAGTGAGAGTCGTTTGACCATCCGGCAAGACCTTGATGTCAAATTCCGTTTCCTTCACGGCTGCAGTGGCTACGGGCGTTTCAATTTCCAGGGGTTTTGGTCCTCCCATGGTTTTCACCCAAACCTCTCCGTTCGCCAGACGTAAGATTCTGGTAAATCCCTTGCCGTCTTCCCAGCGGGAGAGAATAAGAAGATCGGTGTCTTCGTTAAGGGCCACTTGGATGCCATTAGTGAATTCCATTAATGCCTGGCTTCCTGAGCCGGTTTTGACTCTGTCTCCTTCGTATAACGCGAGAGACCCTTTGCCCTCAAGTCGTTCCTGAATACCATCGGTTCGAAATACCGTGAAATCTCCAACAGCATTTACGGCATTCCCTACCAGTTCCTCGGCTGCCTGAACTGCAGAGAGGGAAAGAAATCCCAGACAGACCACCATCCCACACATTCCGGAAATGAGGTGGCGGGTCAGACGTGGTCGTGCGTTGAGTAAAATGGATGCATTGGTATCGTTCATGTGAGCCTCCTATTCGGCATTTGAAAAATCATCAATTGAATGATCAGGCAGGAATGATCCCTACCCCCATGATGTGGTTCACCGGGATGCGACGACCCGAATGGGTTTTCTTCCGACTGGAAGGGTTGCGAGGACCTGGCTTGTTCCGGTATCGACGACCATCACATTGTTTGATTGTGTGTGACCGACATAGATTTTGGTGCCGACGGCATTGGCCCAGATTCCGTTTGGGCCATCTCCCACATCAATTTGTTCGCGAATGGCAAGGGTTGGGGAGGTGGCATCAACCACGACCACCTTATTAATGCCGGTGACCGTGACATAGGCATTGGGGCCGGCAGTTCCCTTTAAGGCAAACGCGATTTGTTGCGGAGCCGGGCCGACCTCAATCGTTTTGGCGATTTCATTGGTTGTCGTGTCGATGACATAAATGTCATTACTGCCGGTATTGGTTCCCCATATATTGCCATCGGGCCCCAGCGTGAGAAAATGGGGATTGGGTCCGACCGGGATTTGCTTGATCACCTGGTGTGCGGATGTGTCGATAATATTAACCATTTTGTCCTGTGTACTGACATACGCAAATTTTCCGTCACGGGAAAAAGCAATGCCCATCGGGCCTTTTCCGACTGGAATTGTCCCGAGAATGCGAAAGATCGTGGTATCAATGATCGAAATAGTGTTGTCAGAAATATTGGCCACCCATGCATGTTTATTGTTGTTGGTAAGAGCCACGACATGGGCGCGAGTGCCGGTATAAATCGAGGCAATTGTTGTACGGGATTCGGTATCAATAACCGAGACCCGTCCATTAGCCAGATTCGTCACCCAGAGTTGTTTCCCGTCACGGCTGAGAGCCAGATCGTGCGCCCCATAATTCAGCGTTTCGATATCACCGATAACTTGATATGTGTCTCCATCAAGGACTGTAACGGTATTGGAGCTTTCATTTGCCGTATAAACCCGGGTATTCAATCCTTCAGGTTTGGGGGGTGCAAACACGGAACAACCCGTCAGGAGAGCGATCAGGAAAAGCACCAGACCGGCTGAGGGGTGAATTGTCGAACGCGAACATGGCATCATGAGCGGGTCCTCCTACATTAGGGTGTGAAAATACGCTTTTCTTTTAAAATTGGATTCGTCCGAGAATTAACTGTCCTTCCACCTCACCCTTTTTGACGGGGTGTTGATTTTGGCCTGTGGCCTGGGGGACGTGGGTGGAAAGATAGGAATACGCTTCATCAACCGTCACGATGCTATCTCCATCCACATCGGCTTTTCCATTCAGCCCTTCGAGTAAATAGTAGGTAAAGACGCCATGGCCCAGTTCATCGCGTTCTTCACTGACTTCTCCGGCTCTGCTGGCTGTCAGCACCACCCGGCCTTTTCCTTTGGACAATCGGGTTAAAAAACCATCTGAAAGTGTTGCCCTGCGGGCGGCAGTGGAAAAAGTCCGCCCGGCAGTGGCGCCACTATAACAAGAATCTGTAATGAAAATGACCCGTTCGGCGGACAATCGATGGAAAATTGTTTCGACTTCCCGCATCGGCAGGCCGGTGGTATACAAATCCTGCGGGTCAGCATCATAGGGAATCAGGTACTTTTCCAGGCCATCCCCGTCCGGGCTGGAAGCATCAGGTTCAGGTGCTCCATGCCCGGCATAATAGATAATAACGGTGTCCTTCGGGCCGGCTTTTCGTTTTAATTCCGTTCCTAACGATCGTTTCAGATTGAACAGTGTGGCTTCCTCATTGATTAAGAATGTCAGATGATCGGGCAAGACTCCTACATTCTTGGTGAGATAATCCCGAAATGCTGATGCGTCTTTGTCGGCGTACTTTAACGATCTGACGGTCTTGTATTGTGAAATGCCGATAACGACAGCCCAGATTTGTCCCCTGTTTATTTCCCGGGTCACCCGAAGGGTTCGACTGGATTCCAATTGGTCCCCGTCATAGGCTATGACGGTGATAATATTTTCTCCCTCCCGAAGTTGAATGGTTTCAGAAAATTCCTGTGTCGATTGCGGCGTGTCTGTGGAGGAAACGACGGCCACCCCGCGGCCCTGACGCCTGGCCAACAGTTCGTTATTCACGCGGACTTCTATTCGGGCAATGCCCCGGTCGCTGGCCGCTGCTCCCACCAGGTGTACCCGGTCGACTGTCAGAATCTGTTGATCATACGGGGTCGCTACGGCAATGGCCGGAGGTGTTTTGGGGGAAACCTGGGGCTGATTCATGTTGTTTAATTTGGCTTCTAACTGGGCCATTTCCTGTTTGAATTTTCGCAAGGCTTTCTCCGCCTGTTCCCGCTGTGCCTGTTCCTGCTGGAGATGTTCGCGCATGGTAGAGAGCTCGGAAGATTTTAAATTGGCTGAATCTTCGAGTTGGGCCCGGAGCTGCTGCGCTTCCCGCTCACGATGTTGTAACGCCAGTTCGATCTGTTCCCGTTCGGTCCGCTCCCGTTCCAATTTTTCCTGCGTGGTGGAAAGGGTGGACTGTTGCGTACTGGTCATGTGCTCCAGTTTGGTCTGAAGAAGAGCCATTTCCTGTTCACGCTGTTTCAAGGTCTGTTCGATGCGAGCCCGTTCCTGTTCTGCTTGCTGAAGTTGTTCGGGCAGGTTGATGAATTGAGCCGCCTTATTGGCTTCCAGTCCCTGAATGGCGGGTATGGGCATTTCGCCTTTTATTGAACTTTGGACGGTGACTTGTTGCTTGGAAATCCAGCCTGTCTCTTTTTCTGACAGCTGGATCCGGTACCAGTCGCCAAGCTCTCCGGTAGCTGAGAGGGATTGCGCTTTTTCGACGGTGGCCAGCACGGAACTTTCCGCTCCTGCTCCGCTGAGCAAGGAGGCATGGTCCTGCGTCACCATCACGATTTTATTCGTGGCGATGATCGGTTGAGGGGGCAGGATATCCACCACCAGGTCCACTTTTTCATTCAAAAACACATTTTGAGTTTTTTCTTTAATTAATAACCCGAATCCGAGTGCCTGTTTGGGGTAATCGGGCCACACGGTAAAACTAATGCGGGCCTGTTTGGTGTCATTCGGCTCCAATTGACCGAATCGAATGACATGAGGCCGGATGTCCAAATGCTGCCCCTCCTGATTGGTCAATTCCACCCAGGTGTCCATTGCGGGCACCACGCCCACATTTTTGATGGTTAACAACAGGTCAACCGCTTCACCTTTTTGAATTCGCCCGTCACCATTCCCCACCGACTGCCCGGTGCCGTTATCAAGAATTTGGTAATTATAGGCTAAGCGGGGCCGCGGAGGTCCGGAGAGGGTGATGAGGGCCTTGAGGGGGGGCGGCACAAATCCGTTATATTCCTCGAACTGGATGTCTAACGGAATTTCATCAGTGGTCATGTCTTTGGGAATATTCACCTTCAATATTTCCGATTTCGATTGCCCTGCCGGAATCTTTCCAAAATAAAGAGTCCGACCGTCCAGCACAGGGTGAGAGCTACTGGTTTTAGCCAGGAATCGGTACAGCGGACCTTTGCCGGTATTGGAGACACGGAGGTCGACGGTGAGTTCATCGCCGGGGTTCAATTCATGAGGCTGAATCAGGACATCCGCTTCCGCATGCGGAGGAGGGACAGGGGGGGGGCCGACATCGGCATCTCTGGGGATCACTGGTGAAGCTCCGGAGGAGGTTTGCGCCGGAGTGATGGTGGCCGTTTGAAGATGGACGGTCCGGTCGCGGCCTCCAATGGCCATGAGTGCTTCGTTATGGGTCAGAGCCAAGGCCCATACCGGCCCTTTGAAATTGGAAAGAATGCCCAAGGACCGACTGGTTGAGCTATCCCAAAAACGGACGGTTCCATCGCTTCCGGCAGAAATTACGTGTATCCCATTGGCCATAAATCCAACCGCGTTCACGTCCCCGGAATGGCCGAGAAGGACCCCTCGTTCCCGCCCAGTTTGGACTTCCCAGAGTCTGATTGTGCCATCGGCAGATCCACTGGCCAGCAAGGATCCATCTGGAGAAAACGCGACGGAAAGCACCGCTTTGGTATGTCCGGAAAAGACGGTTTGCTGTTGACCGCTTGAGGGATCCCAGATGTGCACATGAGTATCGCTGCTGCCGGTGGCTAAGGTAGATCCCGAAGGTGAAAACGCTACGGCATAGATAATGCCGAACCCGCTTTTCATGGCTTTCAATTCTTTTTTGGCTTTCCAGTTTAATAAACGAAGGCTGCCTCCATCGCCTGTACTGGCCAAAATTTCTCCATCCGGAGAAAAGGCTACCGCTCGAATATTTCCAAAAACCGAAGTGAAAGAGACCGTTTCTTTTCCTGTCTGCACATCCCAGATCCGGGTGGTCTTATCGCTTCCTCCGGAAGCGAGAAAATTCCCTTTCGGGGAGAAGGCTAACGTTCGGACGGGAGCCGTATGTCCTTTCAAGACGGTTTGAAGACGGCCGGTTTCTACGTCCCACAGTCTAATACTTTGATCTCCGCTTCCCGAGGCGATGATTTGACCGGAGGGATCGAAGGCCAGTCCGAATATTTCACCTTGATGTCCATTGAGAGTGCGGGGAGGCGTAGGGGCTCCATAGGAATTAGGCGCCCATCCTTCTCCAAAGATGCCACTAACTACGAGGAGCGAGATCCACAAGAATGCTGAGGAAAGATGGCGAAGAGTTGGGGATACGATAATCATGATCGCATGTTAAAAAAAGCCTGGTGCGCCGTTGTTGCTCGGTCTGTCGGATTTCAGGACTCAAGGGTTCATCTGTTTACACTCGTTTCTTGGGGGAAAACGATAAGGGGCCGGCCTGTCTGCCTGTTCATTCATAGAAGAACCGAATGATTGAGAAACCCTATTGAGAATGCTCCATCTTAATGAATGACTCTTTCGAATCGCTAGGGCTTCAAACGGAAGGGTTTTCGGCCTGATGAATCAGCCTCAACGAATTTGAGGCCTGGGTAGAATTCCTTTTTTGAGCCATAACTGATCCCACATCTATATTGTCGGGTTTACAGGAGGGCAACAACCTCAATGCCCAGGAAATTCTTATGCTCTCAGTCTGAGAGCCGAGCTACCCCTTTTGGGAGACCCGATTCATGGCCTCCTTCTCTCTTTCACCCACAATAGGTTGATGCTCGCATCTAAGCTTTAAAAACAAGTTCCCTGGAAATCCTCACATGGGGGTTTCTTAATTTGTGTTGAATTGGCAGGATAGGCGTTGCATTCACCCTCCAAGAAAAATATTTCAGGGTGGGTAAATGGCGTGTGAGGCATTGAACCATTTGAGGAGAATGAACGACACAGGAACTAAAGGTGATAATTTTTGTAAAGAAAATTAGAATCAGAAGAGGTGAGGTATGTGCCGACAGCCCTCCATGGCATGCCTTGTTTCCATTCTTCCCATCGCGGCTGGGCTTACATCAGCCATTATTGGGATTATTTCGGCGCCACCGGTGTTCACAGCCGTTATTTATTTTCTCACTCCTGCGGAAGATGATATCGAGGTGGGGCTTGGCGTGTATCAGGTTGAGGCAACTGACCCAGTTCACGGCCAATAGAACAAACCATAGGTTGCGGACTCTGATAGCTGGAGTATCGGGTTGATGTTCATCTCTCGGGGCCGGCGGGGTCCTATAGGTAATGCCTTTATTGGAAGCCAAAAGGGTCCGGGTATGAGAGAACCGGGTACAAAAAACACAAAGGAGGTAAGCAATGAGAACCACAACTTTTTCATTGGCTATGATCTTTGCGGTGACTGTTTTGGCAGGTGTGGATAAGGGCCTGGCCCAAACAGACAGCGTACAGGCAACAGACATTGAGCGGGAGGTTGAACAACTGGAATTTGAGCCGGTAGTGGAGTTTGACCGTGATCTTCATTTTTTAACCGCTGAAGGACAGGATAAGGTTTTTCCCGCCGGTGGTTATTATGTGGATGCGGATTCAAATGGGTTGCGATTGAAATCGGCTGACAACGAAGAAGCCGAAGCAATCATTGTCCAGGCGGAGATAACCACGCATGATCGGTCGGTGAAAGCAGCTGAAGTGGTATCGATGAAGGAGGGGGATGACCAGGTCGTCGTGATGGTGCTGTTGCCTGATGGAAAAGCCATGCAGGCGGTAGGATCTGCGAGCGGCATCCAAACGCGGGGGGTGAAGGCTTTTAAACTTGGCCCGGACGCGCTCAAGTATCTTCCCAAAGTCATTGGAATCTTTACCACTCCTAAGCTGGGGGCTCTGACGCCGAACGGAACCCTCTATGTCAAAGGGGAACATTTTGGAACCTCCAAGGGGAAGATCAATCTGCATCTGAGCCATCCAGTTCCGCAGGTTGTGGCCTTGTCCGTGGAGGAATGGAGCGATACCAATCTTAAAGCCAAAATTCCTGGAAATATTTCCGGCGTCATGGATCATCAGGCAAAATTTCAAGTTCTGTCATCAAAAGGGATAGGAGGAATCGCGTGGAAAGTTCCATTTTATGCCGCCCGATCCAGCAAACAGCTCAAGCATGATGATCCGGCAGTGAAGGTGGGCCATTGTTCCACCGGAGGAGATCGAAATTATTGCAACGACCTGAATACGAGTACCGGCGGAAACTGTTTTTCTGTCGCAATCCCTCCGGTCTTTAAAACAGGATCGATTTATGCGCAGCACGTCAATTGCGATTCAGCCGTCGATTGGGATGATGGTACCGATAAATATGAAGTGACCCTCAAAAATGGATGGGTGTTCAAGAAGGTTGAATATACGTTTAAGAAGAGTTCAGGAAGTGAAAAGATTAATCCTCCGGATTATGCAAAACTCAGACGTGATCTTCCTGGAATGTCTTCTTGGAACCCATCTATTAAATGGGAAGTCAGCCCGGGGCCGGATCAATTGGAATATGTCTATTGGCTGACAATCGAGGGCCCCAAAGGTGTCCCGCATTATTGAGAGGAGCTAAGGACTACAGTTGGCGTCCATGATTTGTTTTAAAGAGGTGACTGTGTTGACTTGTAAACCCCGTCAGAGTTTCAAGGAGGGCATTATGCAAGCATTGATAAGATACCTCATCACTGGGCTGTTGCTAACATTCGGGATTCCGGGCATGGGGTTGGCGGACGAGCCGTTGCCCCCAACTGCTTCGGAAACTGGACCTGAGACTGGTCCCGCTAGCTCTGATGACCAAGGGGTTCAATCGCGGGGATTTTTCCCAAAACTGCCGCCTCCTCCCAAAGCACCCAAAATTCGATCTCTCTCTACTGCGGAGAAAAATTTGGCTAAGTCAGTGTTCCAGAACACCATTAATTACGATATGGTGAAAATTACTGATACACTTGGTGCGGGAGCTAGACCCTGGACCACCAACACCCCCCCAATGTACATGATTAACGTTGGCAGCAATTACTCCAGTCTGACTACCAACGACGAACGAAAGCTTCTGCTCATTCATGAACTGACCCACGTCTGGCAAGGTCAACACCTTGTCCCTTTTATGCTCAATTCCGGCGCACACCAAACGCTTAGTGCCATCAATAACGGGGGTGACGTGGCATCTGCGTATTCCTACACCGTGGGTAAGTCCTGGGGGCAATATAACGTCGAACAGCAGGCCAGCATTGTGGAGCACTGGTTCATGCCGGCCAACCTCTGCTTTCAAAATGGTCCATGCGGAGGAGGAATGAAAACGACCGACTCACGTTATCGGTATATCCGGGACAACATCCGGAAAAATAAGACGAACTAAAAGGTAGAGGGTACCCGGCGAGACGCTACGTGATGCTCAACGAGTTCAGGCCAGGAGTTTCGGATTCCGATCACGCGAACAGGGTGTCGCCTTAACCAAACTCAAATGGCTATGAGAATGAGAAGAATTACGGTGCGGTGGAAGCAGACCATTGGTCTATGGATGAACCCCTGCCTATGGGGGCATGATGAAAAGGGGGGTGTCATAACAAGTGGTTTTTTTAAATCTCCCCCATTAACGACACAGGCAATATCAAGGGTTTGCCATGAAATCAAAAACACCCAATCCCCTGTTTTCGAAAGTTGATCTCTCCAGACGGGAATTTATGAAGCGGACCTGTGCTGTCGGACTGGCGGCCGTCAGTGCTCCCCTGTTGATCGGTCGTTGGGCTCAGCCGACAATTGCCGCAGTGTCGATTGAGGATATCAATGCGACGACGGTTCAACCCCCTCAGCAACCAACTTCCCCCGGATCGTTTCAGCCTTCCCTGTTTCAGTCGCCTTTCGCGTATGGATTTAGCCTGGGAGGGGCTCAACCTGTGGAGGTTTTCGGTTTTGAAGGGGGTGAACCGATCGCACGCCCGTCAAAAGGTATGCTGGGGACCGATGGGCGTATCGCCAAACGAATTGAGGCGATGCAATATCGCGATCTCGTGTTTCACTATCTTCCTGTTCCCGGTGCACCGGTCAATGCCTGGTTGACCAACAGCCTGAAGGGAACGAACCAGGCAGTCAGCGGGACAATTATCGTGAAAGAACGGTTGTCCGGTCAGGGAAGTGAGATGCAATTTTCCGGAGGGTTTCTTCGTCAAATCGCCTTTCCCGAGGTCGATGTCGGGTCGGCAGAGCAACCGGCGTCCATGCGAATCACCATGGGGATTCAGCAATCTGAATACCATTCGAATTTCATATCGCCCCAGAAATTTTTCCAGATTCCCTTTACCAGTGCACCGATGAAAGGCTTCTTCGATCTCTCATTCCAAAATATGGGAGTTGTCTCGAATGTCGTTCGGGTGCAGTCGCCTACCTTTTTGGCCAAATTGCTTCAGTCGCCTGACGGGTCCGGTTTCCAAGGAGCTCTTCCTATCGATTATTCGAATTTAAGCTTTCAGCTTCCAGAAAAGCTGGCCGATTCCTTCTATGCGTGGCATTCGGATTTTGTACTGAAAGGCAAGAATGGGGACAAGTTTGAAACACGGGGCATGCTTCGCTGGTTGTCTCCGACAGACAAGAAAACCGTATTGTTTTCCATAGCGCTCGACCAGGTTGGCATTCTGAGTGTGGTTCGACTTCCCATGAAGCCCGGGTATGTTCAGGTGGAAATGTACTGTGAGCGTGTGGTGCCGATGTTCGCTTGAATAGCTGAATCCATGTAGGGCTCTTGCTCTCACCTGTCTTTTGCCCCTGGCCTTCCGAGATTGCCCTGAAAAGGGTTTCCTCTCGATTGCCTGATAGGTTCTTGTTTTCCGTCCATAAGCTATCCCCGCCTATTGAAGTAATGACTGCGATCGCACCCGCAGTGAACAATTCCCGGCATGATTTCCGTTATGAATGGCTCAAAGCTGTCTAACTGTTTTTGGTGCTACGCCCCATTTGTCCTGGTGGTGTTTCCTTCCGCTTCCACCTGTCAGTGAAGCGGACCTGTTAACCCGTCCCATCGATCCTGATCACTTCGTTCCGTCTTATCGTGGTAACGCATCTGCCTGCCTGCCCTCAATGTCCTCCGGTATCGATGAGGAAAAAGCATGCGCCGATGGATCGTCACTCACGGCGTGCGTATCTAAACCGATACCATTCGTATCTCATCTTGTTTCCATTTCTGGGTCATGAGGAGTTGCTCGAAGCACTACAGGATTGAAATGTGCCCTAACCGCCTAAAATTATGATGAATTTTTGTTAGTAGAAATAGATTTCGTCAATGGAAGGTTCTGGCATTGAGGTTGCTTTAGCAGGCTGCAGAAATAATTTTTCTCATTCACTCACCAAGGAGGGTGCATGCTCGGAAAGCAGGCGCACAAGATTCAGAGACAACGCAGGAGATGGACACACAATGTTTTCGGTGATCCGTAAATGAAGACTGATTCATCACGATTCCGGCAATTTTGTATTCACGCGAAGGAAACAGAAAGGGCATTCTATGAAACTCAATGTGTTGTTCAACGTAGCGGTAATGCTTGGTATGGTAGCCATCAATTCATCAGCATGGGGACATAGTCCGAACGATGCGGGCGAAGAGGGTCTTCAATCTAAAGTTCGTGAAGCGGGTCTGATTATGTATGGCACGGTTGTTGATATCCAATATCGAAACTCGGAGCCCACGAAAGAGCAACCCCAGGGTCTTCCCCATACGTTCGTGACTTACCAGGTTTTGGAAGTTTTACGAGGTGACGTGCCGGACAAAAAGGTCACACTCCGAATTCCCGGTGGGGCCGATGGGCAGGGTGGTGTCTACATGGTGTCGACAGCTCCTGCGTTTGCCCTTGGACAAACCGATGTGTTGTTTGTCAAAGGAGGAGAAATCGACGATTGTCAGTTGGTGGAATGTGTCGAGGGAAGATTTCGTATACATGAAAATCAGGTGTTGAATGGTTGGGGCGTGCCGGTTGTGGAAGCCCACAAAACGTTGCGTATTGGCGGAAAACCACGGTTCGATCTCAATGTGATGGAAATACCTCGCCCTTCGTTTAAGGCCCTGCTGGAACGACCTGAAATGAAGGCCTATATCGATCGAGTGAGCCGGGAGAGCCGACAGAGCTTGAAGGACCTGCAGGCCCGTTATGAGCGGGAAGCTCCAAAGGTCACGACGGTCAATCTGGGCAATCAGATTCTGCCAATCCGAAAAGATGT
The DNA here is from genome assembly GCA_020632595.1 of Nitrospiraceae bacterium. NCBI lineage: Bacteria > Pseudomonadati > Nitrospirota > Nitrospiria > Nitrospirales > Nitrospiraceae > Nitrospiraceae bacterium. The sequence goes on from JACKFF010000019.1 coordinate 59,307, forward strand.
CGCCGACGAACCAGAGGCCATTCCAATGGAAGTTTACGGAGATCCTTTGACTCCCGACGTATTTTTTGACGCTATACGTGAGTGGAATAAACGGGTGGGCGATCCTCGATCCCCAATAGTGATGGCTAACGTGAAAGAACGATTTGAAGTGCCTGACCAAGAGGTCTTGGCTCTCGAGGCCAAGGATGAGGCCGTACTTAAAATAAGCGATGAAGAACGCTATGACATCCATGCCAAGGAGGGGCTTCGATAATGAATATGACAAAAATTTTGGTACCCATGATTTTCGTGGTCTTGTGTAGTTCTCCCGCATTTTCGGCATCCTGGCTGGAATGCAATGGGGACAGTGGCAAGAAATTGCGTTGGGGAGGAAACTCCACGACAGCGCGGATTAATACTGGAAGTTTCCCGGCCGGGAGTGTCCTGCAGGCAGCCCAACGTGGTGTGAATATTACGAACACGAATCCCTCGCCGTTCACGATCAACCATACGACGGAAACCGGCGGGGTGGGGAGTGGAAATGGACAAAATGAAATTTGGGCTTCCAGTATTTCTCCACCGGGAGAGGCCCGCATGCGCTATCATTGCTACTGGTTATTCGGGTGGCATTATGGACTGGATGAAGTGGATATTGTGCTGGATTCCACCGGGCGGTCCTGGACGACCTCCCAAAACAAAAACGCGAATTTTACGTATACCGGCTCAAGCCGTCCCATCGATGCCGTCATCGTGCACGAGGCCGGCCACTATCTTGGCCTGATGCATGTCAATTGGGAATATAATGTCATGGGTGATTCCTGGCGCCACCATCACACTAATGGGGGATCAGCTATCACGTATTTCGGGGAAGATGCTTCGCATGGAGCGCGGGTGCTGTATGGCTCTCAAAGCTCCTCCTTTAACGATGTGTCCGCCTCGCACTGGCGAAGAACCGGAGCCAGCGGGGAGTATTCAAGTCATGACCGTGTCCGGGTCCGGAATAGTGCCAACACTGCGACGTTGACGGGTATTACAATCGCAGGGGAGCCCGGGTATCGGGTGAATCGGGGAAGTGTGGTACGGCCTGAATTTACCATCGAAAATAATGGAAAACAGACTCATTCCAATGTGACGTTTGGCATTTATGTCTCCACCAATGACTTTATTAGTTATAGCGATACCCGTATTGGTGGGGGAACATTTGGCTCGATTCATCCCGCCGACGTGTTAACCACCACCATTCCGGTGATCATTCCCAATTATCTGAATGCCGGACAAAATTACTGGCTGGGAATCATCATTGATGAGGACAATGATATCAATGAGGTGAATGGTTCGAATAATCGTGCGTATATTCCCATCCGGGTTCAGTGAAAAAGAAGAAGGTCGTGAGTGATGGATTCCGGGACAACACTGCTTGTGGGTTCTGATTTACTGTAGGGGAATGAGTCTTGGCCGGATCCCAGGGCATGTTCAATGGGACGTCGATTTGGGAGCCGAGGCCGTCAGGATTCCAGGAATCTTGCATGGCCTCGGCTTTTCAATGATGATCACGTCGGCTTGTTAAAAAGGGAGCGGTGTCAAGCAGTGCCGGGAGAACCAGGCAGTCATAAGCAGGTCATGAGAATTGGAGTTCGGGGATAAAAACTCTTCCAGTCAGTGAGAAAAATCCTGGAAGGGATAGTCTTGAAAGATCCGACGCGACGGGGTTTTCCATTTCTGAATGAAAGTGAGAAGTTCAAACACGGTGGTATGACCTAAAATGGCACAATCCACCTTGCCGTCTTCGTTCACTCTCCACACATAATCGCCTTCCCGAAATAGATATATTCCCTCTTCACATGATCGACGAATGGTCATTGTGTCGTTCAGCTCTTGTCTCTCCTTTAGAAACCGTAGGCCACAGAATTCTCTGAAAAATTGACGCAGTGAGAATTACAGACTTCTTTATTCGCAAAAGATATCAGCCGACAAAAATGTTCACGCCCAGTGGAGCGCAAATATCCAGCACCATAAAACCGATATGGAAGGGTGGGCAATACGTCATTCCACCTGACAAGTTGAATCGGGAGCATGGAAGTCGTGAGAGATGGCATGGTTGGGGATTGAAAGGATTTTTTATAGGGTTTTGCCTATGGTCGCCATAACCAATACAAAGAAACCACTCCCAACAAACTTACGCAACTGATGATGATGAGTAAAATACCTTCCATGGTGTTGCCTCTCTATTTGGTCAGTCGGCTGTCACCCGTTCCTGATTCCAATTAAAAGCAACCTTGATGCCGTTGGTCGTAGAGTTGATTCTGCCCAACCGGGAATGCAACCTAAATAATTAATTTTAATGAGAAAAGCAAAGAGAGAATACACCATAGGTCCCGGAAATCTTCGGCCGGTGTTATGTGGGGAAGTAACGAAAGGGGTACATGCCGTAAACATTGGTGGCAGATATGAATATACCGGCCGTTTCTAGTCCGATTAATGAAATGGGAAAAAGGGAGAGTATTTCCTATCCGGCACCTAAATAAGTGACGAATCTGCTGTCTTAGAAACCCATGACGAAAGCCTGTTTAAAAAGAATCTGCCTACTTCTACCAGTGAGTGGAGGAAAGCCTGCCGTTTATCCGCAAGCCACCCCTCGAATTTCTCGATGGGATTGTAATAGCGGGATAATTAGGAAATCGAGGCTGTTTTTTATCGCGGTGAATCAAACTCGTTTCGAAAAAAAACATCCCACCAGTAACAATTAGGCCAGATCGCACAACAATTCCTTGCCCGACTCGCCCCGCCGGACAACACGAACTGGGAGCGTTGCTCCCAACTCTCCCACTGTTCCCCCGGCAAACTCATTTTCCAATATTCCGTGTTGACAGATTACATGCCGGCATAGGAGTCCCAATACATCTCGCTCCATCTTTCCTCCTCGATTCCTTCTCCCGTGACGGCACCATTGGCATAATCCAAAATAAAGGATTGGTTTCCTCCGCTGTCTCCCAAATTTGGGCGTTGAGAAGTCCGCTGAGGCGGTACCCGGCGAAGTGGAAGGGTTCATATTCGTTGAATGTTCCATAAAGACATTGTTGCTTTGCATGTCGCAGAAGTTCCACAAGGGATTCCAGCCGCTTACCCATTGCCATCAGGAAGGCTAAGTAATGGCTATTACGTTTTTTTCTGAACGGATGCGCCAGGGATGCCGTTTGGGGGGCGTCGGTGTTGGTGCTTGACATGCCATCAATCAAAAATATCTTGATGAAGCTCTATTTCTTATGCGTCTCCGGTCTCGTGCTCTCTCAAAGGCAATTCGGGAGTAAGGAGAGTCTTGCCTGCCTCGTAAAAGACAGAGGGTTCACCGGGCCTGACTCTTTGTTCCTCTGCCTGCCAATTGAACCTCGAAGAATGGCTGGATTTATTATTTAACAAAGACGCTCACACTCCCATTGATGACTTTCCCTCCGGAGACTGAGCTTCCGACGACTGCAAGAGGCTGGGTGCCGTCATTTAATTTTATTTGTGGAGCTTTAATTCTTATTTTGCCTGCGCCTTCAGCCGTGACATCTTTCTGGCTTTGTAAGGACATGTCTTTTCCGCTTGTGAGGGTCAAATCATCTCCAGCGGTCAGATTGATTTTTTTTGAAGAAATCATGGCCAGATTGTTTTGGGCGTTGATGGTCAGATTCGCCGCCTGTATGGTCGCCCCGTTTTGTGTAACCTGGACAACCGATCGGAGAGCGTTCACCTGGGCTTGGAGGCCGGCAACCTGTTGTTGAAGAGCCATGATTTGTTTGTAGAGATAATCCGGTGTCAATTGAAGTTGCGGAATGGTCCCTCCCCGTTGTGGGGCCATGGAGGGTGGTTGGACCTTTCCCATGTTCGGCTCAGCGGCAATAGCGAATGAAATATGAGAAATGAACAGAATACTTGCAAGGGACATAAACATTTTTCGCATGAAAGACCTCCTTTGGTTTCAACAGACTGCCCTTTGAAGAAAGGCGGTGTGTTGTTTGAGGATGAAAATCTGTTTGGTGAGCTGGGGATTTGCTGCGTGTGCAAGGGATGAGGTCGGAAATAGCAACATGAATGTCGAAAGGATCAGAATAATCATGGAGTTTCCTTAGCTGATCGTCTTGTATCTCAAGTCTGACGATGTGGACGTTCTTGTGGGGTTTGTCGTACCAATGAGGCTCATGGTTCACACCTGCTGGTTGGTTGACTCTGATGAACGGGAAAAATCTGTTGCAAGTGTACCGATGCCAGGCAAAAAAAGTAAGAAAATGGCTGATTTTGTTGACCGTTATGGGGAATTTTCCCGACAACCAGTTAGGGCTACGTACCTTTGGTTACAGGTAAATGACTGGAAGTAAACCGGGGAGGGAGTCCGCTTTGGAAGGAAAAATCCCTCAATCCCGCACTATGAGTTTTTTCTAGGGAAGAGGAAGGTGGGCACGATCCTGTCTGGCCGGCGGGAGAAGACCAACTTGTTCAAAAAGATTGGCTCGCTGGGTGAGAGCTCGAACATCGTTGGGATCGGTGTGAAGGCGTTCTGATAAGGCCCAGATGGCGTCATACCAAAGCCCTGCTTCAAGTAATGGTTCCGTGGGAGTCGCATTAATGGATGGGAGATTGGCAAGATTTGCTACATTGGCCGAAGGCGAGACTCGCATAATCCATCCGTTGGTTGTATGGCTTTCTCCTGGGTTCAGGCCCTGAAGAACGATTTTCAATTGATAGGTCGTATTGAGTTGGAGCCTGATCCCATAATCCTTCAGGTCTACTTTATGAATGCCAGGCCGAATAGGAGGGAGCATGCGGACATCGAGCAGAATTTGTGTATTCCCCTCATCCATAATCATGACATCCACGGGTTGCGACGTCAGTTGGGCAATAAACCAAAAAAGAGCGGGCTGTTCAAACATTGTCAATCCAATATGGTCCGGGGATAAGACAGACAGGTACAACGGGTCTTTTCCCGGTTCCTGCTCATCCACGACAACCCGTGTGCCTTGGGCAGAAACCTGAGGGGCATGATACGGGAAGAAGGTATCTAAACTCTTCGTCATGGCAGAAGAATCACCAGTGGGCAGGGCCAAAGTAGCCGGAATATTCTCTTGCATTGATGGAGGTGACGTAGGGACAGGAGGGGGAACACTCTCTGCAGCTTCAGGCACTTGAGTCAATGGGGCTAGAGGAGGGGGTGAGACCACGGCGATTTTCGGTGGTTCGACAGGAGCCTTCGTTGATCCTCGGGCCTCCAGGCGAATTCCACCCGGTAATAGGAGTTCAATTAAGACCTCTTCGTTCTTTTGGGGCCGAGTGAGCGCCATGGGAGAAAACAATTCGTATTGCTCGTGAGTGAGAGATTCTGCCTGAATGGTGAGACCGGGTTTATCCCCTTCAGGGATGACCCGCATTGTAGATGGTCCGGCTTGTTCAATGAAATATTTTCCGGGTTCTATGGTGATGGGAGTGCCATCGGGAGAAGAAAAGTGGAGTGCACGGCTCAAGACCACATTCGGAGGGGCAGCCCAAAGCAGCGCGGTAGGCAGACTCACCAGATACCACAATAGGCCAAGCCTGAGAAAGGAGAGTATGTTCACAAACGTATCGTTAGAATACGGTAAAAATAGAATTTCAAGGCTCTACCTTACGGGAATTGTAAAAGATTGTGCAATCCGAAGCATGCGAGAATCCACTTGGAATGAAGGTGTGACCGTGTAATTTCTGAGATCAGTCCCAGAAATGGGAAGGCTGGTAATTCTACATGAATTGATAGCAATCGGCCGAGCCATATTTGACCTCGGACGATATCGTTTACCTCAAGAATACTTCTGTTGTTAGTCGGCCTCATTCAATAATTGCATCGTCGTCAGGTTGTTACTTTCTGCTTTCGGAACAGACCGATTGAGAGCAATGTGGTCAAAGGAAGCCCAACATTTTCTGAGATAAATGATATTTTCCTAAGACTCCGAGAAAATATTTTCCTGAGAGGTTGGTAGATTCTAGTGCTGTGGAGGAGGCTGTTGAATGTCACTCGGGTAGAGTGCTCAAACTTTGTTACCCAAAACCCAGTCCATGGGGGATGGCTGGATACATTACTTGTACGAAGAAGATTAAACGAGTTTCCTTGAGGGGAGCATCCTATTTCTTAAGATTTTCCTCCTCCGTGGTCGGCTCGATTGAGTTCGGACCGGAGATGGATGAACGTCGGCGATTTTGTTGCTTTTCTTCAGGAATGGGTATCCGGGGTTCCCATTCCTCGACCAACCCTGCCGTTCCGCGTTGTCCCCAAGTGGACAGGCTAATAGTGGAATTTTTTCTTAGACCGGTAACCATGAAATTTTTCTCCAGATTGTAAAAAGTAAATAATCCAAACCGGCGTCTATTAAATGACTCTTCCTGTGGGGTTTTCCCTTCAAAAATGAATCTTAAATGGGGAATTTTGAAGAAAATCCCATATAGAGAATTAAACAGCAATTTAGATGCCATGTCAAAATCGGGTCTTTATATCAGGGCTCCTAGCAATGATTTGAGCAATGGAGGCAGTGAATTGGGGGGCTTCTCGTGTGAGTGGGACTTTGTTTCTTTGAGAAAGATGCATGTATCCATTGAGATACATGACCGATGAACTACGCAAGGAGAGTGCCGGATTGATTGGGCATTGTGATGCATTGAAAATGGGCTATTGGGGGGGCAATTTGTCTCAAGGGATCAGGTGTCCTGAGGTGTGTCATGAGACAAAGAAGATGGGACAGGAAAGGTGTTGAAAACAATGAGGAAAATCGCAATTGCAAAGAAAAGACCGGGCACAAATGGGTGCTATCCGTCAGTTCGAATTGATCCTCCTGCAGATAATGGTGAGATCCCGTCGTCCAAAATTGGAGACTTTTGGGGGAGTGAATTTCCTCCTCAAAAAATGAGAGGGGTTTTTTGAACGTTCATGGTAGGCTACCTGCAATCTCTTAAGCAATTGGTTTCAGGCGGCCATGTCCGCTGCGGTCGAAAGAGATATGGAAAAGCTGCAAGATACTATAAATCAAAAAATTCCATTGGTGAGTATTGTTATACCCGTCTACAACGAACGGAATACGATTGAGACGATTGTCGGCCGTGTGCAAAAGGTGGAAATTCTGAAAGAACTAATCATTGTGGATGACGGGTCCACGGATGGAACTCTGGAATGGCTCTCCGAGCAGTTCGGTCAGGGGGCTATCGAGAGCGAAGGAAGCCAGAAAGAATTCCGTGAATCATGTGCCGGTTGTTCTCGTGTCAGGGTGTTGGCTCACCAACACAATCAAGGAAAAGGCGCAGCCCTGAAAACGGGATTTCGGCAGGTTCGAGGGAGCATCGTAATCGTGCAGGACGCTGATTTGGAATATAGTCCAGAGGATTATCATCGTCTCTTGGAGCCAGTGATAACAGGCCGGACCGATGTTGTTTACGGATCCCGGTTTTTGGGGGGATGGAAAGGGAGTTGGCCACCGGTCTCCTATCTGGGTAACAAGATTTTCACCACGTTAACCAATGCTGCGACGGGGTTATCGTTGACGGATGTATGGACCGGTTACAAAGTGTTTAAACAGGAAGTCTTGAGCGATATCTCGCTCGAAGAATCAGGATTCGAATTGGAGTTGGAGCTCACACTGAAAGTGGCTCAAAAGAATTGGCGAGTGACAGAGGTGCCGATTTCTTATTTACCCAGAAGTAAGGCGGACGGGAAAAAAATCCGCTGGAGAGATGGGATTCAGTCCATCAAAACGCTGTATCGATATTCTCACACTTCATAACTCGAAACTCGTCGGGTTGCTTTTTCTGGAAACCACAGTTTTCGCCTGCATCAAAATTTTGAGGGTCACCGCATTTCTCATTGCGGGAGGTCCTCAGGGACAACTCGCCGAGTACGGTATCTGAGCGTGATGGGGCTCGCCCATGGGAGTTGAATGATCACGACAATGAAAGGTGAAGGTTACCAAATATTGCCGGCTCCAGGGGTATAGCTTTTGGCGATGACCGTGGTGGTCATCATGGTGTCGGCTTTAAGAATTCCATGGATGCCGGTAATTGCGGTGTTCACATTTACAGTGCTACCCGAGAGGTTCAGATTTCCTCCTGCGGCAATTTTGAGAGTGCCCGGTGCCTGAATGGTGACGGTGCCTGATGAATTGACGGAAATCACTTGTTTGAGTTGGGTGATGAGTTGTGCCTGAGCGGCGACCTGTTTTTGGAGAGACGCCACAATTTGCTCCAATGTCGCCAGTTTCGAAAAAATTGTCGTGAATTTTTGATCAGCGGTCGGGAATGCTTTTGTAACAGGTTCGCGCCCTGACGGCGAAAGGATTTTTCTCGTTGAGGGGGGCGAAATGCGATCTTGACTTCTTTGGTTGGCATCTTCGGCAAGACCGGAGGTAAACAAGCCGAAAAGGATGACAACATGTAGTGCCGTGACCAAAATGGAAAAATTTCTATCTTTCATAATTGACACCCCTTTCGCTTATACAATCCGGTGATTGAGAAAATTGGCCCGGCTTCCTTCCGGAAGCCAGGCCGGGATAGTCAACGAAAAGACTGATAACGTCTGTTTTACGCTATTTACCGATTTTCCAAGCGTGGGTATAAGAAGCGGCCAGACTGCCGACCATTTTTGATCCGACACCACCACCTCCCCCGATTCCAAAGCCCTGAAATTCTTTCACACTACCATCCCACATTCCATCCATATTGAAGGTCGCAACAGCTCCGGCGGATCCTCCAATACCGGACCCCCATCCTGCAAAGGATTCCAGGTTAACCTTGGGAAAGAAAATGGCTTCCAGGGAACCACCTGCCCCGACGACGACGCCCGCCTCCGGTCCAATGAACCAGTGCCATCCGCCATTGCCTCTAAAATC
>JACKFF010000020.1 GCA_020632595.1 Nitrospiraceae bacterium
ACAACGGAAAAATTGACCAACGAGACTATCGGAGGTTTGCGGAGGCTCTTCAATTTTTTGCTCCTAGTTCTTCCTCCACCCAATAGTATTTCCGAATAATTTCTCACAGATTTGAACGCATCATTCTATTCCCTGGGGATGATTTGCCGGTTCGAGTTTTGCCGGGTTTCGGCCCGGCAGCCGAGCTACTTTTGGTCGGGCAAAAGTAGCCCAAACCCGTGACGCCCTCCCTGGCAAAATCGGAGAGGGCGGACGCGAACTTGGGGAGGGCAGCCCAACTCGCTGCGCTCGAACAGGGGCTGCCGGTGTATGAGAGCGTCCGCCCAAGGGCCAGGGAGCAGGCGTCGGAGGAGGAAAAGCGGCGAGTCGTTAGGATTGTGAATATTTTCGATAGATAATTTTCATGAAGACTGGCTGGTTGTGCTGCAGTGCTTTTCGCGGAGGGCGAGGGCTTCGGGAATCCATTCTTGAAATTGTTTGATGCGGGTCCCGTGGCTGGGGTGGGTGGACACGAATTCGGCTGGCTGTTTGCCTTTGCTGACCTTTCCCATGCGCTCCCAGAGTCTTGGCGCTTCCGTGGGATCGAAACAGGCCCGGGCGACAAACAGCAGACCCAGGTAATCGGCTTCCGACTCGTGGTCGCGGGAAAAGGGGAGGAGCACGCCATATTGAGCGCCGACTCCTAATGCCCCCATGACCATTCTCTGTGTGTCGTAATCCATATCGCCGACGGCCACCGTGGCCGCTATGGTCCCCATCTGGACTAATTTTTGATGCGCCATGCGCTCGGCACCATGCCGCGCGATGGCATGGGCGATTTCATGGCCCATGACGACGGCTAATCCACTCTGGTTTTCGGCCACCGGAATGAGCCCGGTATATACGGCTGTTTTTCCACCCGGTAATGCAAACGCATTGGCCTGTTGAGAGTCAATGACATTAAATTCCCATTCGAATCCGGGATCGACATCGGCTGCCGCGGTTGCCAGACGGCGGCCGATGGTTCGGACCAGATCTACGACCTGTCCTTCCGGAATGACCCGGGATTGGCTGAGAATTTCTTGGTAGGACTGAAGTCCCAAGGCCATTTCCTGCTCATGGGTCATGTCCACCAATTGCGATCGGCCGGTTAACGGCACGGTTTCCTGGTTTGAGACGTAAAAATACAGTCCGTATATCGCGAATAGGACGAGCGGGATGAGCCGCATTTTCCAACTCATGCGTGCACGGGGTCGTCCACCTATTCCCCTATTTCTCCCAAATAATCCGAATCGCATCGTCTGGTTTCTCCGAGGGGGTAATCAAACGGTATCGCTAATATAATTTTGCGGTAGAATAGATAGGGAGGCTCTGAAAGCTTACTGCAAACCAGCCAAGAGAGGCTAGCGTTGATAATTCAGAATTCGACATTCGTGTTTTCTGCATGATCGTCACCTGGGAAAGGGAGAGGCGATGAATACTGAGACATCCCAAGTTGTGGTTTCGCGGCGAAAGTTTAATGGGAAACAGGTTATTCTTTTTGTCGGACTTGCGGTATTGGCCACGACGTTGGGTCTCGTTTGGTGGATGAACCAGTACGTCTATGCTACACTGTTTCATCCGACCCGACTGGGTGAGTCGGAACAACAGATTCTGAATGCTAAAATGGTTCACTTGCTTCAGATAGCCGATGCCCCTTCTTCATCCGTGTCTCAACCTTCCCCGTCCACAACAGATGAGGTTCTTGAACCTGTGCCCTATGGTGAAACAGACGGGAATCGGGAGATTCAATTAACGGAGCGGGAAGTGAATGCCCTGCTTGCCACCGATTCGTATATGGCCAGACATGTGGCTGTTGATATGGCGGACGACCTCGTCAGTGTCCAACTGGTGGTCCCGATTAATCATGAGATGCCCCTTGTGGGTGGAAAAATGTTGAAACTCAATTTTGGACTGGAACTCGGTTATGCCAATGGGAAGCCTGTGGTGGCGATGCGGGGTATTAGTCTCGGAGGCATTCCGCTTCCCAGTGCCTGGTGGGGAGATATTAAAAATACCAATCTGGTGGAGGAATTTGGTGGTTCAGGGGGATTTTGGGATCAATTTTCGAAGGGTATCAAGGATATGAGAATCCAGGATGGTCAATTGTATGTCATGTTGAAAGAGTAGTCTGCCCCGTCAGGAGTGCAAGCCTGATCGTTCCTCTGGAATAGCTTTGGTTTTCAAGTATCTCAGTAACGTGCCCTCTTTCCGACGTTCGTGCCGCTCCAGGTAAAGGGGTTTTTCGAACCGGATGCTGTTCATCTCCGGCTCTTTGAGTTGCGGTGCTCCCTGCCGGCTTGACGTTCCCGTTATCCGGTTGCTGTGGTGGTTCAGTCTCCCTCGTTGTTTTGTATGCCATCTTCAATCCTTCGGTGAGTAACTCCTTCCTTTCCTGTTAACCTGCCCAGGGTAGTTGACAGCTTCTGGGCTTTCATGTTTTTGGGGATACCATTGGCGAATCTCAAGGCCCTGGAAGGAACCGAACCATTGCTCGCTGAATGAGAGAACGGATTTTTATTGTTCTGCGGGATTTCCCGGAATTACCAGGCACGTCATAGGCGGGATGGTGGCCCAATACAAGGCTTGCGCTTCGGCAGGATCAAGTGAGAGCACCAGGTATTGGTGTGAACCGATCCAGGTCCCCATTCTGGCTGTGACCCGTCGTCCCCAGCCGGCTATTTGATGCCCCAGGTTTGCCCAAAAGGAGGCGAGGTGAGGCGGTTGGACCAGAATGGTCATGGATTCCAGAAAAGTGAGCTCATAGCGCGTGGGCATGTTGCTGACGTTTAATGGCGTGATGGGATCTTCAGGCGGAGATTCCTGAGATGAATCTGATGGAGGAGAAACGGGCAGGGGGGAGACCGAGGGGTCTTTCGTCTGGAGGTGCAGTACGGTTGAGTGGGTGAGAGGGGCTCCGATCCACTCGGAACCGGTCAGAGGAAATGTTCGCAGGGGGATGCCACGGGCTTTGAGTAATACGATGTTCTTGTCCGTATCGACGATGAAATAGAGAGATTTGGTTTTTGCCATTTGCAGCTCTTGTTCAACGGGCGGAGAAGAGGTTTTTTGTTGAGCTCCGCTTTGGGAAGAACAAGCATCTCCCAGGACAAGGATGAAAAGAAGCGTCCACACCAAGTAGGAGCTGGTGGTTTGGAGTGGCCGGTGGAGGAAGCAAGACTTGAGAGGATTCAATAGATGATCAGCGTTGTGCCAAGGGGCACGTGGTGAAAGACGTATTCAAGGGGTTCATCTCCGAGTCTGATGCAGCCATGGGTGACGTTGGTGCCCAGCGTTCGCGTATACAGCGTGCCATGGATGAAATAGCCATTGCCGAAACCAAGGGCATAATCTCCCAGCACGCCCGTTTCAATCCGGTCTTTGGGTTTGGTCGGAATGGGTTGCCCCTCTTCAATGAAGGCCCAATCGGGTTTGTTCCAGGCCGGATTTTTAATTTTACTGGAAATCGTAAACACCCCACGCGGAGTATCGAACACCCATCCGTTCCCGGGATTGCGAGGATCTTGCAACCGTGCCCCGCTGCCGGTTGAAGCCACGGCACTGTAGAGAATTCGATTGCCCTTTCGAAGGGATACCCGATTCTGAGCCGTATCGACCACCAGGTAGAGGCCCCTTGGTGCTGTGGCAAGGAGACCGGGAGCGGAAGGATAAAACGGGATGTGTTCTTCCTGGGGTTGGATCGTCACCGGGACCACGGTTGGGGTTCGCTTGGGAGCCTGAGGAGGAGAAGCTCCAAGTGCCGTTGTCAGGATGACGAGCAGGCTTAGCAGAAACGTCTGGCGTGAGGGGGGGATTATCAAGGGTTCCATTTTATTCTGTGCCGGCGAGTGAGACGGCAAGCGTACGAGGTTTGTGCCACCGTTCATTCCGTTCCTGAATATGGACTTCCAGTTGGTGTAAGGACGTCATGACGTCATTGTCCTGGTTCAGTGCCCCTACAATGGTGACAGGCGTTCCGACTTTTACCCGTCCGAATACGTCATCCATCGCGGAATTTTCCAAGGCAATGCACCCGTTAGTGGTTTCTTCGTTATTGGGATCTTCGCCATGAATTTCAATCAGGCTGCCGATTGACCGGTTCTGGGGCACCAGGCCATTTGCTTGGGCCTCGTCGAATCGTTGCTGGTGGGCTCTCGTTGGGTAGTCCAAGAGTAACGCTTTGTAATAGACGGTCCCCGCTCCTTCTTTTTTGTGCATCACGCGAAATTGTCCTTCCGGTGTGGCGCCGTCTCCCTCGTAGAGCTTGTCGGCCAATCCTGAAAATCCCACCCGTGCCGGATACTCCGCAACGACCCGGCCGTGTTGGTAGACGAGGAGGCGACGGGGGGCCTTGAGGACAATGACGGCTGTGCCGACTGATCGTTGTATGGTCTGTGTGACCCATTGTTCCCAGAGGGAAATTTGGGCCTTGTTTGTATAGCGGTTCATTTGTGTGACGACATGGACTTCCACGGGGAGAAGATGTTCAATCGCCTGCTCTCCGGCCGACCGGGCCTGCGTGTATTGTCCCTGCTCTAATCGCAACACACTTTCTCGAAGCAATCCTTCTGCCTGGGACAGTGCCAGCATGTCATCTTCCAGGTCGAAATCATGAGAAAGCGCTCGCAACCGTGTGAGCTGCGCCTGTTCAGGCTGAATGAGCTCCTCGACTTCCAGGCGCAGGGCAGTGATTTTTTGGCGAGAGGCTTCAAGCAGCAGAGAGCCTTCTTGCACCAGTTGTTGATAGGTCTGGTTGAACTGTTCAGCGTCCCCGGTTGTCCACCAATGATTAGTCTCTGTCCGCCATCGGGAACGGAGGTCGAGCACGTGTGTATGGAATTGTTGATATCGCTCAGGAAACAGGGTCTCTGCGCCGTTGACCCACGCCTGTCGGTCCAGGTCTTCAACCAGTGAAGGAAACGTGTCGGGATAGTCAGTCTGTCCCCACCAGGCAAACGTCAACGCTGGAAGCAGGACCAGCATGAGCGTTATCATCCAGCGCCGACGCCAGGCCGACTGAAACCTGGTTGGCGGAGTGGTCATAGTGTTCTCCATAATCAGATGTGCTGCTTTGCGGCAAGCCGTTTGACGGAGATAATCTGGGCTTGAATTCGAGTGGCAAAAGATTCTACGGAGTGGGACGTGGTCATCACGTCGATGAAGTGTTCTTGTGCCATAATGGATTCGATTTCAGTCAGGAGGGTTTCCGTGTCCTGAAAAGCTTGTAGAAGTTGGTTCAGCTCCCCGTGATCAGGCGTGGGAGCGGAAACGTCTGCCAGGAGCGCACGAACATCTTGAAGATGCTGTTTGGCAAAGGCAAGAGCCACCTCGGCATTGGCTTTGGATTCCTTTTTATTGGCGATGGCTTCGATTTTAGCCTGCGTGGCGTTGTTGACGACTTCCGACAGCATGGTGATGACAGGATCATAATTACGAAAAAGCGGCATCCGATCTCCCTGTCGATCCAGTTTTTGTTGTACCTGTCGCAATGCTGTTTCTGCTGCAGTGAATCTCTCAATGGCGTAATGTTCGGCTTCTGATATTCTCGCGTCTTCAAGAGCTTGAGTGGCGGCGTTCAATTGGGAAATAGGCGGTTCTGCGCAACCGGTCAAGAGCAGCCAGATCAGGAAAAGCACATGTCTGTCCCAGGGAAATTCAACGGTTCGAGGCCTATGCCCGTTGAGAGCGTTCCAGCCAGGGTTGATTGGGATTCTTTCAGTCACAATTTTTGAAATATCCTTATTTCTCCGGAAGATCGTTTTTTAGGAGGAAGAGGGGCCGAACCATTCCGGCCCCTCTTGTTGTTCGCCCGAATCAAAACCAGAACAGGTGGGGGCCTTTTCCTTGATGGTAAAAGGTCGTGAATTGCAGGTATCGGGTATCGTCCGGATACCTATTTGCCCACTGGCTTTTTGGCCGGATTTTGCTGTGGCTTGGCAGGGCTTGGGGCGGCAGTCGGTTTCCCGATAGGCATACCCTTTTTGGGGTCCTTTGGATTTGATTGGTTCACAGTAGCACCTCCTTTAAAGGTTAGGTAAGCCGTCATGGCTTACTACTCTTCGATAGATCAGCAAAGGTAATGCCAGATTTTGATCTGCTGTGGAGGAGAAATTCCTGCATTTTTTTGAGATAAGGCGGTGAAATTTCTTGGAATAACATGATGCGGAGAGACATCCTGTCCAAAAAAAGAAATCTTGTCCATTTTTCCTGAAAATTCTGGTTCAGATTTGGAGTGGTTCTGTGAAATATGTTCCGGCGTTTCGATGGAAGTCCGGGAATGATTTCCGGCTTAAAAGGAGAGGGTTGAATCCCACCCACTATTCATTTTGCCGGTGCTGGTTGATGTCTTGTAAGCCTGCACGAAGGACTTTTGATTCGTGGATGAAACCAAAGGTGCTTTGTGCCTTTTATGGGGATTGGCGTTGTAAATATTGCGCGGCGGCATCCAAGGCCCGGCTCAGCAGTTCAGGCCCGGCCCAAGTTCGGGTATTCTGGCTCTTATGGACGGTAGCCCAGTCCAGTGCAAAGGGGAGGGGAATCAGACGAACCGGGCCCTGATGACAATCCGTCCAAAGTTTGCTCAGGACCGTCCCGATTCGAAACGGGGAAGGGATCAGTTGGATGGGGTTTCCTATCAAGTCTTGGCAAAGTTCCGCAGGGGAAGTGACCAGCAATTCCCGGCAGGCGGATGGCCGATTTTCATAGATTGAGCAGGTTTCATCATCCAGAAATGGACAGGGCATTCGAAGCGCATAATAGGCGCGATTAAGAGGTTCCAATTCTTCGTCGGTGCCTTGATCCTCTGAAAAAGCCAGTCGTTGCAACCCCTCCTCCAGGCCGGCCTCCCGCAAGGTCTTTTGGGCCGTCTGAAATCGCTCAAGCAACCGCTCCTTTTTTGGAGATGGGAGGGCTTCAACAACCGACAGGAGCGCAAGGGCCTCCGGAGGGGCGACGGGAATCATCATGCGACAGCAGGCGGCGCAGCCTTTTTGGCAGGATATGGTGGCACCGGTTTGAGAGGTGGTGTCGATGGCCAGCTGGTGAGCTTGCTCTCCAAGGGATCGCATGAGGGGGATAATGTCCGTAATAGGTATGAATCTGGTCGGTACTCCAACCGACGCCGTCAGGTGACCGACAGGTGTTTGAATATCAAGGTTGTAGGATTCGTGAGGTCCGGAGGTTTTCATGGGAAAATCTTATGCAGGAACAATCAACTAAACAGATTCCGTGAAAAGACCTCATTGCCCGGCCGTGGCTGCACTGGAGGTGAGCCGGAGGTTGCATTGTAGAAGAAACCCTATGTGGAGGAAAAGCTGATGGCTTGGGTTCACCTGACATGCAGGGGGAGGGCATGCTTTTCTGCATGACGCCATTCCAAGAGAATCATGGGTCCTACAAGATACCCGGGCTTTTTTCTTGAGAGTTTCAATTCCTAAGGAAGAAAGAATTCATGTACAAGTCAGTCTTTCTGCTTCAAATGGGCAGGGGGATGACACCAGGCATATTTATAGCATAGTCGAGTTGTGGTTAGGGATGAAAATCTCTTTTTTCTTACCCGGTTCTCCCCCTTAAGGCATAACAACCGCATCTTGGCAAGGAAAGTCGAGCCAAAACTATGCTTGAACGTGTGATGGAACGTTCAGTTTTTCGGACGAAACGTTTACAGAGCCACCCCCGCCTCGAGGATTCCCATGAATTAGGGTTAAGACGGGATCTGACCGTGTGGCATTTAGTCGCGCTTGGGATCGGCGCCATTATTGGGACTGGAGTGTTTGTCTTAATAGGAACGGCCACGGTCGGCAATTCCCATCGCCCGGGTGCGGGGCCCGGCATCATCCTGTCCTTTTTGTGTTCGGGAATGGTCTGCGCGCTGGCTGCGCTCTGTTATGCGGAATTTGCCTCTATGATTCCAGTGGCCGGTAGCGCGTATTCCTACACCTATGCCACGTTGGGAGAAGTGATTGCCTGGTTAGTGGGGTGGAATCTGATTTTAGAATATGGTGTGGCGAGTGCGGCTGTGGCCATTGGCTGGTCGGGGTATTTTGTCAATGTTCTCAATTTGGTGGGCATTGAACTGCCGGATCTGCTGGCTCATGCTCCAGAAGCAGGCCGCAGCGGTGGCCTGATCAATCTTCCGGCCGTGCTCGTCTCTCTTGTGATGATGGGACTACTCTTGATGGGAACCAAGCGAAGTGCACAGATCACCGGTGTGATTGTGGTCGTTAAACTTTTCGTCATTCTTTTCTTCCTGGCTGTTGGAGCAGGAGGGGTGAACCCCGAGAATTGGACCCCGTTTCTTCCTAATGGGGTATCCGGCGTCGGAGCAGCCGCAGCCATTGTGTTTTTCGCGTATGTGGGGTTCGATGCGGTCTCGACGGCGGCCGAAGAAGCTCGAAACCCCCAGAAGGATATTCCTCGGGCTATCTTGGTATCCCTGGTATTCTGCACGCTTATGTATGTCTCCGTGGCAGCCGTTCTGACGGGGTTAGTCCCTGTCACAACCATTGATGTTCATGCACCTGTGGCAGACGCTCTCAGCCGAGCAGGATACCGGTGGGGCGGAGCCCTGGTTGCCGTTGGGGCTTTGGCCGGGATTACCGGCGTATTACTTGTCATGATGCTTGGGCAAATCCGGATCTTCTTTGCGATGTCTCGAGATGGTCTTCTCAGTCCTCGCCTGGCCACGATTCATTCCAGGTATCAGACTCCCTCCCTGGCCACTATCCTGACCGGATCAGGGGTCGCGCTTCTCGCTGGGTTTATCCCGATCGGAGAAGCCGCTGATATGACGAACATTGGAACCCTTTTTGCGTTTTGTCTTGTCTGCCTTGGTGTGCTATGGCTCCGTATCACCCAACCGGAGCATCCACGGGCGTTCCGGCTTCCCTGGATGCCATGGATCCCCGTGTTGGGAACACTATCGTGTTTTGGGCTTATGCTCTTTCTCCCCTCACTTACCTGGATTCGTTTTGGGGCGTGGACATGTATCGGACTTCTGGTCTACGCCTTCTATGGCCATCGCCACAGCCGGTTAGCCGCCACTCATAAAAATATTTCGAGATTCACATAGCAGTTAATGGTTCTTGGCTTTGGTCATGATTTTATCGGTCCAGGCTAACAACACGGCTGAGCCTAAAAAGGTCAGATGAATGATGATTTGCCATTGAATGTGTTCAATTGGCACATTGGCAATGTTGACGAAGGCTTTAAGTAAATGAATGCTGGAAATGCCAATCAACGAGGCTGCGAGTTTCACTTTGATCGTGCCCGGGTCAATATGGCTGAGCCAATCCGGTCGATCAGGATGACTCTCCAGACTTATTTTACTGACAAATGTCGCATATCCTCCGATGACGACCATGGTGAGCAGATTGGCCACCATGGTGATATCCACCAGGGTGAGGATTCCTAACATAAACACGGTTTCGGTGAGGGTGCCAATTTCATGCACCATGTGCCACAGTTCGGTTAAAAATTTCCAGGCATAGAGCACTTCGGCGAGGATTAACCCACCATATAGGGGTGCTTGTATCCACCGGCTGGCAAAAATGCCCATTTCGAATATGTGTTCGATCCAATGGGGAATGTCTGCCGGTGGGGAACCAAGAGGAGAATCCGGTGAAGTCGGGGATTGGGCCATAAAAACCTCCTTTGAAAAAATGTTGAATCAACGCGTAAAGCTTTCCGGTTTGTCCGGGAACATGACCGTCTTAGGAACGCATGCAAACAATGCTCTTTAAACGTTCTGAGAGTGATCGTTGGCGCAGAATGTAATGTGAGAAAAAAAGGAAGGCACATCATTCCAAGTTGATCACTTACTGTTGATAGGTAAGAAATTTTATAAGTGAGGAGGAATGATCAAGATTGGGACGGAACGTGGGTGACTACGAAATTGAAGCGAAGGGCTGAAATTGTTTTCTTGAATGTGGTGGTCGGTTTGGCAAATATACTGGGAGCGTGAAATCAGATCAAGTTTTCTAAGAGATGGTCCCCGTGAGGAGTTCTATTTTCATATCAGATGGCATCGGCCACGGACATATCAGGCGGTGGCCGATGCATGCATACGCTCTCCCACACCCCATGCCGGTGAACTTCCTCAGAAAACCAGTGTCACCGAGAACTGTAGGATGCGCCCGGTATCAAGTTTCTCTTTATCCTGAACCGTCAGTGACCATTTTCCCTTTGGAATTTTGCCGACGAATGCCAGGAGGTCCGGTGTCGTGGTGACATCATAGGTAGTGTGGATATTATCAGTGCCGCCTCCAATTCGATTATGAAGCACAATGGATGATACTCCTGTTGAATTGGGGGGTACCAGCTTAATGATCAAATCACCGATATACGAATGCTCAATATCCACTCCGATCTTGACGGAGGTGAGCGGGGTGGTCTCGGCCACTTGTAGAGAGAGTTGTGAGGTTTGAAGGTCGCGAATGGGAATGATGGCGGTGGAAGTATGGACAGTGGTAGGCGTTGGAATAACCGGTGCAGCCAGTTCTACCGCGCGTTTGGCATTGATCCGGCCATACCCGTATAAGGTGCTATGGCCGTTGGTGTCATATTTGCCAGCGCTTGGATCAATTTGATCACACGAGCGTCTGAGCAGATCCTTGACTTCATCCCATCGCAGGGAAGGGTTGCGAGCGAGCATGAGGGCGGCCACCCCTGCGACACCGGGACATGCGCTTGATGTGCCGCCAAAATCGTTGACATAATTGCCTGCCGCATCGCCTCGACTGACTTGTCCGGGATTATATCCTGCGGATGCCGAGCGATCGGTGGTCCAGATTCCCGGTATGGGGAGAATCGTATCGTTGCTGGGAAAGGTACACCAAATGGCCTTGCCGAAATCGCTATAGGCACTTCTTTTCCCTTTGGCGTGACAGGCGGCCACGGCAATCACTTTTTCATAACTGGCATAACCATCGTTATCGACACTTTCGTTGCCGTTTCCGGCAGCCCAGGTAATCACACACCCTTTCCCATTGCGTCCATTTGCGACGGCCCAATCAATAGCGAGGCGAGTGGAATCCGGCAGGGGCACGACGGTGTGATGGAGCGGATCGCGTGGATCCCACCAGGCGCCATCCTCCGGCCCCCAGCTGCAGGAAATGACATCTGCGCCGTGTTGGGCGGCCCAGATAAATGCATCAGCCTCGGCTTGTGAGCCTAACGGAGATACATACCGGATGGCCATTAACCGGGCTTTGGGAGCGACTCCGGAGGCACCATGAAAACCGTTGCCGGTGGCGACGCCCGCACAGGCGGTTCCATGATTATCCCGGCTGCCGGGTCGAGGATCATCAGTGGCGCGTGTTACGTCGCGAGGAGCGATAAGTTTTCCTGAACCGGCAAACTCTTCGTGATCAAGATCCATGCCGTCATCAATGATGGCAACAGTGATATTTTCTCCCTCACTGAGTGCCCAGGCGGCCTCCACGTTGGCATGGGCATCATAGACCGTTCCATCAATCGTGGTCTTTTTTAAATGCCATTGTTGTGGGAACGCTGTGCGCCATCCCATTTGTCTGACAAGTTCAGGGTGGCAGAGCTCCACATGTTTATGCTGCAAGAGACTCTCGGCTATGGCAAACACTTTCTGTCCTGTGCCCTCCGGCGCTTCGATAAAGAAGGTATTGCGAGCATATTCCAACACCCGTTTGATTCCGAGTCCTGAGGCTTTTAGGATTTTCCGACAAGTGGATTCCGCCAGGTCATCATCAAATTTAGCAAAAAGATTTTCGGTATATAGAACAGGTTGTTTTGATTGAGGATCGACCAGGACCCGTCCGGCAAATTGGACGTCTTTTACCGATTGTATGGTGGTGCGGATGGCTCCTCGGGCGCTTGCGCGTCGAACGGCTTGGGGATATCGAAAGATTTCCACGCCGGCATGGTGGAACCGGTGCACGGGCTCAAGATTGTCCAATGCCTGCCGGGCTCGCGTGGACTGAGCGGCGGCTTCCAATGGTCGACGACTCTGCGTTCGCACCACCACGAGCTCTTCATCGGGTTTCAGTTTGAACGCTTTCCCGTTTTGTCCTCCATAACGAAATGACAGCATGGGTGTTCTCCTTCTGTTTGACTACACAATGATGCGTGGACTTGCTTCGCATTCCTTCGTAGAATGGCTCATGGCTGTGAACGATCTCTTTCCTGCCTTTCCTCTAAGGATGAGGGTAGAGGCCCAAGCCTTGTCCCGTGTCTATGTTCGTGAATCTGACTGCTTTGCGGTTCATGGGCCAGTGCCTCCGGCCTTGAACTCTTCGGTGTTGTACTCTTTTAATGATCCGGTCATCAACGTGTGCCGAGGTGAGGTTTCGGCCTTGTCGGAGTTTCCTTCCGACCTGATAGTGACACCGGTCTATCGTCTTGAGCCCGATGGTCCGCAAGGAGTGCCGTCCGGCAATGTGTTTATTCGTTTCCGGCCACAGATTTCCGTCGAGGTTCGGCAAAAAGAAATTGAAGCGTGCGGCTTCTCCATTTGTGAATCGCTTTCCTATGCACCTCACGCCGCATGGCTTCGAAGTCAGGATGGAAATATTGCCACGTCGCTTAATGGTATTGCAAAGTTGCGTGATCTCAACGATGTGGAACTCGTCGAACCGCAGATGTTGATGAGGCGGGTGGGCCGGTCATCCAATGGTCCCCCGTCGAATGCACCACCTTAAAGGGCTTTCTTCGAATAATCGTGTCGATATCGGACGGTAGGGGAATCTGAAGGGAGGGGGATTCGTTGGCGGGCATGGTTGGTGATTTCGCCAAGCGCTTTTACCACCCAATTGTCCGGTTGCAAGGCTCCGACGATTGTCACCGGAGTCCCTTCTTCAGCAAGATGAAAGACGGCATCCATATCTGCATTAAGGAGAGCGACGCAGCCATTCGTCGTGCTGTTGCCATCAGGTTGTTGGCCATGAATTTCAATGAGGCCTCCGATTCCGCGATGTGCCGGCAAGCCTCCCTTGCTCTTGGCTTCCAGGAAGCGTTGACGATGGGCATTGGTTGGGTAATTGAGTAAGAGGGCTTTATGAAATTTGGTGAATCCCGGTCCTTTCTTCTGCAGGATACGAAACTGTCCCTCCGGAGTCGCGCCGTCCCCTTCCTGCAACTTGTCCTGAAGTCCTGAAAAGCCGAGATCAATAGAAAAACGGCGAAGGGGTTTTCCATTCCGATAGACTATGAGATGGCGGGAGGCTTTAATGACCACGATAGCCGTGCCACCTGTCCTTGAAGACCAATCCAGGGTGTTGGCGACCCAATGGTTCCATTTGGCCAGTTGTGAGACGGTCCCATACCGTTTCATTTGGGAAATGGCTTGACCCTCGATGGGTGCAAGAGATTCTCTTGCTTGTCTAAGGAGAATATGCGCTTGCTTGCCGCTGTCTTCTGCGAGTCGAGAGTCTGCCTGATTCAGCAATCCCTCTGTTACCGATAGGTTCCGTAGGTTTCGTCGAACATCAAATATACCGGTTAATGCACGGAGACGGGTGACTTGGCGACGTTCCGTCTCCAGGGCAGTTGTCAGTTGCTGGTGCCGGGTGAATTTTTGGTGTGTGGAGGCTTTAAGAAGGGTCGAGCCTTCTTGCAGCATGTTTTGGTAGGCTGCCTGAAGCGTATAGGTGTCGGTGGTGGGCCACCAACGTGCTTGTTCTCTCCGCCATTGCGTTCGAAGCGTGATGATGTCCAGGTGAAATGCGCGATATCGTTCCGGGAAATAGGCTTCCGCCCCAAGGCTCCAAGCCTGGCGGTCAAGGGATTCAAGCTGAGATGGGAAGACTTCGGGAAGGCGATCTGCCTGCCACCAGGCAACAATCAGGAAAGAAAGCATGATGAGAGCTCCAGCCGCCAGCCAAACGGCTGGTCGTTTGGCTGGTTGTCGGCCAGAGCCCCATCCTCGCATGTGTTAGGCCTTCTTGTGTTTTCCTGTCTTCTGAATGGCCTGTGCGACCTGTTCATTCACGCGGGCTGCTAAGGCTTGAACGGATTCGGCTTTAGCCTTGACTCCTATAAAGTCTTCCATGGCCATAATGGCGTCAATTTCAGCAAATGTGGTTTCTGCGGCTTGTAGATCGCCACGTAAGGCTTGCAAATCGGCCTGGGTTCCCTTGCCCGTTGGCGCTTGCGCCAACTGATTTTTGGCTTCCTCTAATGAGGTTTTGGCGAGTACCACGGCACCTTCCGCCTCGGTCTTCACCATTTGTTTGCTTGCGATGGCTTCGGTTTTGGCTTTTTCGGCATCCGCTACGACCTTTACTAAGATGGCATTCGCCGCATCATAGTTGCGGGTCATGACAAATGTATCGTCCTGCGCTGCGATTTCTTCCTGGGCTTTTTGATATTCGTCCTCCGCAACACGCAAGGATTCAGGAGCATATTTCTCCGCGCCGGCTTGCTTGGCAGCCTGAAGGGCTTGCAAGGCCGAGTCAGTCCCTTGAATGGGTTTTTCGGCGCAGGCCATAAGCATGGTGCCTAATGCCAATACGAGCGTACCCGTTTTCAATAATTGAATCACGTTTCCCATGTTTGTCAATTTCCTCCTTTATGAGTGAGAGAGAAGATTCCCTCCCCGTTGGTTATGGTTGTACGAGCCTGGCCCATGGTTGGTCAAAGGAGTGAATTCCCTGCCTCGTTCATGAATCCCGCTGATTTGTCTGGAAAGTCCCGCGTTGGTTTATCTGCGGAATGTTTGGGTAAGACATTTCAGATACAAGAGGCGTGAGTTCTTTCGTTCCCTTCCTGTTTCCTGAGCGGCCTTTTCTTCAAGTATAGATTTAATGAGCAAAGAAGATGCCAAAGGATTGTGACCACAAAAGACGAGAATAAGAAGAATGGACGGCTAAAAGACCCATTTTGGCATGCAAAATCAGGCAAAGGTCTGAAGCATGCGAGGTTAACCATGGACATCATGTCTGAGAAAAGAAACTTTGTCCGTGAATTTCTTTAAACTAGTCAGTGAACGAACCACTACATAATTGCCAGGACCTACAAAAGCTAGTGGTCGGTGTGATGTTGGTTGGGGGAGAGGTCCAACGTAACACCGGCCCGTTGGACTCACACTCAGGGCAAATCTTATTCAAGCGACGATCTCATCCAAACTTTCAAGGTTGGATGAAAAGGAGAGGCTTGGGCAGATATGAAGTTCAGCCTGATAGCAGGTGACGGCCAGAATGATTAACTCCGTGGCTGAAAGGGTTGCGGGGATTTGGCTTCTAAGGTGTGAGGGATGACATAGGCGTGGAGATGCGGTGCAAATAAGCGAAAGATGCGGACGGGTAAACTGCTTGTAAAGCTGAAATCCCCAGAATGCGGACCTGATACCTGGGCCGTGATGGTTCCAAAAAAACGGTCGTCAATGAGAAATACAAATGTGGCTGTTCGGGCGATGGGGCGGGATTCAATTAATCGATAGCCTCGTTCATACACTTTTTGACGATGATCCCCGGTTCCGGTTTTCCCACCGATCGAGATGGTCATACCCTTTGTGGGTGGCAAGGCGCCTTTGGCGCCGATCGCTGTACCATGTTCCACCACTTCGATAAGTTCCTGACGAAGAATTTGAGCGACCAGCGGGTTCAAAGTCTGTTCCCGGTCTGGTTCTTGAGGTACGACAAGTGTTTCAAACGGGGTTCCTTCTGCAAAGTGCAGTTGCCGAATTGTCACTGTGGGGATTTTTCTTCCCTCGTTGACCAGAATACCCATAAGTTCGGTTAAAGCCGCAGGGCGGTCGGCGGAACTCCCAATTGCGGTAGCTAACGACGGGACTAATGTGGCAAAGGGATATCCGACCCGTTTCCAGGCTTTGTGGATTTCCATGAATGCCTCTTGTTCCAGAATCAGTCGAATCCGACTATCCTGTGCCGCTTTGCGATGAGTCTTAAATAACCAGGCATACACCTCCAACAACTCCTGCTCACTGGCGCGGGCGAGTTCGGATTTGCCGGAATCGGGATGTTGCCGGAGAAATGCAACCGTCCACAATTCGAGTGGATGGATGCGGGCGACATAACCTCGATCAGCAAGGCTGAGCACGCGGGGATCAGTCTGCGTAAAAAGCCGGTCGGCTTGCTCGGGGGAAAGCTTGATGGTTGGAAATGTTTGTCGCAGAGATGTGGTGAAGGCCCGGACATCCTGCTCAGGTTCGATCGAGCGGAGGAGGACAGCCAGTCGGAGCGGTGTGAGCCGAGTTTGGGAAAGCACCAGCTGCCAGGCTTCTTCCGCCGAAAGTCCTTTGTATTTTTCGAAGAAACGATAGAGAAAAATTCGACCTTCCTGTTGGGCGAATTTTTGTAGGTATTGCCGGCGTATGGGATTGAGAGGGTCTTTAAGGACCATCGCGGTCGATCCAGGTATGGCGAAAGTGTGATACTGGACGAGATCCCGCATTAAGCGGATAAAGACTAAATTCACGGAGTGATGAAAAGCTTCTCTGACAGTAAACAGTTTCCCGTTGTCGGCTTTGTTGAAATTGGCAAAGGTATGAAGCCCGCCCCCAGTCCAAAACCGTTCGTTTGGACTCGCTGAATACTGTCGATCGAGGGCGGCTTTTAATATCCCGGAAAGGGATTGGTCTGAAGAAGTCTGCAGATAGGTTAATGTCCACCGGCTAAGTGGGTCCAGGGATTGCTGGTTGAGCTCCAAGAGCTTTTGTGGGGGGTGACCCGCATACGCGTGATGGAGGCGTTCAATGGCTTCCAGATAAGTGACCAGGGTACGAAGTTTGGCTGTGGAACCCAAATCCATTTTTGAGCCCTGATTCAGATCCAATGGCTGATTGAGGGTATCGGTTTGCACTCGAAGGAGATTGCCGTGGGGAGTTCGCTCATAGAGAGTCAGGCTATAAATGATATCCGCCGGATTCCCTTGAGCAAGCAGATGCGGTTGCGTCAGTTGGGAGTCTGTCATAAAGACGGGATCTGCCAGGTGTTGTAGGAGGGTAGTCGCTCGGAATTGGAGATCGCGGTCCAGGGTAGTTTCCACGGTGGCGTCCATATGGTCCAAGGCATAAAGACTTGGAAGCCCTAATAAATTTTGTAAATGGGCGCGTATGAAATTTGGTGCCTTTTGATCCTGAAAGGAGGTGTTGCTTGAAATCCTTGATGATGCTGGCGCAAAGACCAAGGGATAAATCAGTGCGAGGTCCCGCAAAGCAGGGGAAATAATCCCGGCCTGTGTCAGGAGGCGAAGGTAAGTATTGGTTTTCTCGTTCAGGGCATCAATGTGTGTGAGGTAATAGGAGGGTCGCCTGAGAGCGAGGAGGAGACTGACTCCTTTTTTGTAGGTGGCTGCCGCCAAGGCCATTTTTTCCAAAGATGTCGGGTCAGCGCCAGCCAGAATCTGGTCAAACCGGCTGAGGTCCATGTGAAACCAGGCCGATAGTCCATCACCGAATCCATGGATCTCCCCGGCACCAGGATACGCGCCAAGCGGGAATGAATTCATATAATCCAGGACCAAATGTTTTTGAGCTTCTTGCGTGCGTATGTCGTCGTGATAAATCCGGAGACTGGCGGCCGTTACCTGTTTGGCTTTTTCCTGAAGGGAGGAGGTTTGGCCTCGGGGAGAATGCCGGAACTTCTCCAATTGCGTAGCCAAAGTGCTTCCCCCAGGAACGTTCTGGTCGTTTTTCACCAACCGGATACCTTGCGTGAGGAATGCTTGCCCTAACCGGTCCCATTCAACGGCCGGATTGGCATAGGGACAGCAGGGATCAAGTAATTCTCGATTTTCAATGAAAAGCAGGGTTTGAACCAACAAAGGGGGAATCGCCTCAAAATTGGGAAAGACCTGCTTGGGGTCAGAAAGTTGAAACAGGTCCTGTCCATGACTATCCACAATGCGTAACCCGCTCTGAGTCTTTTCCCGATAGATGGGAGAGATTCCCAGATCGGAAATGGTCTTGAGTTCAGCCGATGGATGGGCTTGCGCCTGAATCACGAATCCTTTCTTTTGGAGCTTCGAAAGGATAGCGGGGAGTCGGGTATACCCGCGGCGTTCGTCCAAGGGGCCTGATGAGGGAAACACCGTGAGTGGGGAGGGGCCCGGTTGTACCGGGGAGGTTAGTTGAGCGGAAATTGTATGAAATAGACGGGATTGCAGCCAGGAAGTGTTCAGTTCAAATATTGCCCAGCCCAAAAAAGTCAATGTGGCCAGGAAGACAATATGCGTGGTTTGATAAGGGGGGCGAAGGCATTGGATGAGACGACCCAGGTTTCGCCATTTCTCGATTTGTTGGGAATTACCAGGTGTGGTTTCAGCGCCCACCCAAGGGGCAATAGGGGGAAAGGTCAGGGCCTTTCTTGATTGGAGAAGAGATGCCAAAAACGTCGCCGGTTTACGGAATGGCCCGGACTGTATGTAAAAGAGCATGGACATGTGATATAGGAACGTAACCCGCACTAGCTAAATGTTTCGAAATACAAATGTGCAAAAAATGTACGAAGGCTTTCCGGATTACCTAAGCTGCCCGGTATGGCCACGTGTGATAACGGAGCAGATTCATTTGATTAAAAAAGTGAATTGGTGAGCCAAGTTAGTAAAAATTCATCTGGGTGAACTTGATAAATTGTGCGCCAGAATGTTTACAGTTGTTGGTGGATGTGCTTTCCAAACAGGACAAATTGTCTAGGTTAAATCCGGATTGTGGACAAAAGGCTGTGGGTTGAGAAAAAGGAGGCAGTGTGTTGGGAAAGAGGAAGTCACAGGCAGTTAGTGTAAAGCAGGGCGATAGGTGAATAACCAATCTGCGTTCGCACAATGCGAGTTCTCCCCATTGAGTTGGAGGCCTCTGGATCTCTTCCCTATGGGAAAATATGCGTATAGGGGTTTCCAGCGACCTCATCATGTCGTCAGGGAGAAGAAAGTGGGCCAAACCTAGTTTTTGGGGGCCTGTGTGAAGGGAATGGCTGAAGCTTTTGCCTATGGCGTCTTGGGAGGAACCTGAGGAGGGAAAAGAGGTGACCCACGGAAATTCCGTGGGTCAGGTGATGAACTTTAAACGGGGAAAGACTATCCGACGAGTTCAGCCACTGGTTTTTGAAAAGACCGGAGGTTGTGTTTTCGCTGCTTAGTCCATCTGCCGGTAGTAGAGGGAGTTGGCTCAGAGTTCGGCTGAGTAGCGTGTGCGGGCTGGCTTTTACCAGTAAGAGTATCTTCCAGCTGTTGGAGTTCCTTGAGATGAGAGTGGTGTTGTTCCAATTCCCACGCAACTGCTTTTGAGAGTTGTGCCACCTGTCTGCGTAATTGGTTCATGGCGTGCTCATGGTGTAATAATTCGCTTTTGCGAGCCAGACTTATGTACCGGCTATCCACATACATCATTGGTTGATCCCTCCGTGTGTTGACGGTTGATACTTTCAGGGCATTAATCCGATTGCCCGTTACTTAAAGTAGGCAAAAGCAAACGTGTTGCCACATTTCGTTCTCTTCAGGGTTTGGTGCCTAAAGTCTTGATGATTCAATAAGTTTTGAGCACTAAATTTCCAACCGGAATATGCTCGATTTCTGAAATGGCTGGATACGGTCACTGTTTTTTACCATTAGCAAAGAATGATTCATTTATTGTTAAGCATCAAGATAAGCTTAAGTATATCTGAGGTGAAGTGCCACGAACGTGAAAAAGGTTTTCGACGAATTCAGTATTTCCCTGCCTTTCTCTTCTAATTCAACTTGGCACATTTTGTAGAATGCCTCTCATTATCGTTGCCTGACAAAAATTTTCAGATCTTGGTTCTTTTTGTGCTATTTTTATGATGTTGGGTCCTTGATTCCCCTAATCCAGAAAAAAAGGATGGGGGGTAGTGACATTGAATTTGATTTAGTTTGAGTTGTAATTGTCAGTTTTTATTATGAGATGTGCATACTTTCTTCTTTAATTTCTTTTTAAGGATAAGTGGTGCAATCGGCTCACAACAATATTTTCTTTTTTGGGGAAAGATCTTTCCATGAGTCAGAAATCATAATTCAACCACTGAATTTGTGGTTGACAATCCCGCAAAAGTCAAAAACTCCAGAAAATCTATTGAAATCCGATTGGTTATTAAGTTGAATTCGGTCTGAGCATTGTTGGATTAATAATTCACCGAATCATTAACAAGACATACGGGATGTCCAGCCAAAAACTATCTTCAGCGCAATTTCGTCTGAAATTGCTGAATCTCATGACTCAGAAGCATCATTGGGCCTGGTCTCAATTCGTTGGGCCAACCATCTCCAAGGCGCAACTCAAAATTCATTATCAACAAGAGTATGCCGTCTATGTCCGGGACTTCCCCGTTTTTCTGGCGCGTATTCATGGGCAAAATCCTCCGTTAGAAGTCCGAAAAATGTTAGCCGAAAATATTTATGAGGAAGATACCGGGATGCTATCATTGGGGACTTCACATCCTGAACTCTTTTTGAGAATGATGCAGGGTTTAGGATTTCGCTCACGCGAATTTGAGGAGATTCGGTTATTGCCTGCCACCCAGCGCTATCGGTCCTGGTTGGACCGGATTTCTAGTAGTTCTGATTGGGTTTTAAGCGCTGCCGTTTTCACGATCTTTGTCGAAGGCAGCGTCAATGATCGACAGGAACTCTTCCTTCCGGTTAAATCCAAAGCTCCCCGGCATATTCACGAAAAGATTGCACATCATCCCCTGGTTCAATATCAGGGGGTCTCGCACCAAGCCATGGATCTTATCCGAGCGCATCAAATGGTTGAGACCGGTCATCGTCATGATGCCTATGCGATGGTGGTTCGCTATGCCGGTACTCGTTCCCATCAAGATGAAATCCTGGCCGCGACCCAAAAAACACTGGCCCTCTGGCTGCGCTATCGTGATGGAGTGGCCCGTGCTTGTGGATTAAAGAAAAACGAGAGTGAAATCCGCCGATAAGGCGAGCGTTTCGCTTGCTATGATTAAAGATTAATGGAAGACGGAAATGATTTTAATCTGGATCTTTTCTGACATTTCCTCCACAATAGACTTTTCCAATTTTGAAGCAGGAGGGAAAAGACATGGCCACGATTGGGCAATTCATGACACGGAATCTGAGTTTTGTGACTGAAGATGCCAGTATTCAGGAAGCGGCGACACATATGCATAACCAGCGGATTGGTTCCTTGTTGGTTAAGCAGGAGTCTGAATTTTCCGGAATCGTGACTGAAACGGATGTCGTGCGCGCGGTCGCTGAACACCCTGCCCAAGTTGAACGCTTGAAGGTGAAGGAACTGATGTCCAGCCCGATCATCACCGTAGACAGAAATATGTCTGTCCATTATGCCCGGGATCTCATGGCCGATCGGAAAATACGCCATTTGGCTGTCACCGGAGAAAATGGAAACATCGTCGGTATTATATCGGTGCGAGACCTTTTGGCCTATTTTAAAACCGTTGCGAAGGACCTCAAGATACCTGAAGAGGATAGGTGAACTTGCTTATCCCTAATCAGGAAAATTTTAGGATCTCTGAAATGATGACTGGTGATGAGGTATTTCTGTTAAACTTACTCGATTTTTGCTGCTTCGGCTTGTTGAATCTGGAGGGAGAGACGCTCTTCTTCCTGTCGAATGCGCGTTATCCGTTGTTCAATCCAGGGGCCGATGTGTTCTTTTTTTGATTTGGCTTGAGCTTCCAATACAGTAATTTCCTCCCGAATTGCTTCACGTTGCTCTTTTAGTGCTTCGATCTGTGCCATGACATCGGCTTTGTCAAAGATCAGTGATTCAGGATTACTCTCCACCATCTTTTCTTCTGCATGCGGCAATTCGGAAGATTGGGGGGGCAAAACCCGAATGCCATCCTCCAACCGGCGTTGATTCATGACCACAGGGGAAACAATTTCGATTCCCGCACCATGCAGCGTGGTGAGTATTTGTGCGCGAAGGTTCGATCGTGCACTGAGCAATTGCTTGACCTCACTTAAAAACCCGGACACTCGATAGGTGACCGAATAATCCCCAAGTTCCATAATATGGACAAACGGGTCTTTGAGTTTGGCGGCAAGGGCGGCATCCGATAAGAGTTTTTCAATGGTCTTGTGGGAGATATCATATCCTAACGACACCGTGGCGGAGACAATCGTGCCTGAGGAACGAAGGACGGTAATCGGATGAGAAACTAAAAATAAGTTGGGAAGAGTCGTGAGGTCGCGTTCTTCTGTTTGTATTTCCGTGTGAAACAAGCCTCGTTCTGTGACCCGTCCGAATTGATTTTCCACGCGAAGAAAATCACCCAACCGAAAACTTTTCATCCCCTTCAACATAAAGCCTGCCAGGGCATTCGAGACGAAGGTCGTGGAAGAAAGGGTAATGACCGCTGTGATCAGCAGCGCCAATAACTGGAAAAGCTCTTTGTGAGTTTCTTTGTCGAGAGGAAGGGCCAGGAGAATAAGAACAACTCCGATGCCCACCAGCAGCAACATTCCTACACGGGCTGAAAATCGGTCTTCCTCCTTCAGTCCGCCATTTCGGCGGAAGAAGAACCAATGGGCCACCCATAAACCTGTACTGACCAGTGCGAGGACGAGTAAAATTGGGAAAAATTTCGGGAGGGTATCAATAAAATGGTCAAGAAGGGCCATAATGTTAAGCAGACTGTACGCCACATTATGCCCGAATTTGCGGGTGGGATAAAGCCAAAAAAGAAAAAGAATGAACGGGAAGAACCGATGCTAAAAAGCGTCCTCTTCGAATTCCTGTCTCTGCCTAGTAGCGTGAGTGCAAGGTTCTCCCTTGAGAACACCCGAAATAATGCCAAAACAACTTTAGGCAAACCAGTTAAGATGTCGTGAGGCTATGGCATCGGCCACGGCGGTGTGTAGTTTTTTCCGATCGACCGGTTTGACCAAATAATCAATTATTCCTTGTTTCATGAGCTGCGTGGCCAGATCGATATCGGGAAACCCGGTCAGGACGATCAACGGCAGGCTGGGGTATTCCCGTTGAAAATATTTTATGGCTTCTATGCCATTGATAGTGGGCATCCGAATATCCGTGATGATGACATCAATCGCCACCGGATGTTCTCCTTCGTTGAGAATACGGATGGCTTGCGCGCCGTCTTCCGCGTCCACCACGTAATAGCCGTCTTTTTCCAATGCCATTCGAACGACTTTGCAAATAGCGGCTTCATCATCAACGACCAGGACTCCGCCCCGATAGCTCTGGCCGGAAAACATTCCTGCGGTTCGTTGAGTCGTGTCTGGTACGTAATTCGTGTTCATGGCAAATCCTCCTTGACGCCTCGCATACAGAGATATGGTCTTTCTGCCCCGACAAAACAGATGAATCCTTGTGGATGTTACAAAGCATTCATAGTCATCAGTTCCTGGCAACCAGTGTGCCTTGAAGGGCTGATAAGGAAATATGGTCCTCTCTTGGAAAATAGTCCTGAAAATTAATAGGAAAAATGGAAAGGATGATTGGAGTATTTATGGCTAAGAGAAGAGATAGTCAATGAAGTGGTCTACGGAGGATTCACCGCGCACCCATCGTAGACATTGCACGTGTGTGAATGGGTGCGTCGTGTGGGGTCAGATGATGGGCTTCCGAGCGATCACGGAGGTGGTGGAATGGTACAACGCCCAATGGGTAGAGTCCTGTGAAAGTCTGACATATACTTGAATGTCTTTGGGTGAACATAAGCCGGTTTTTACATATTCCTGTTCGAGTACCAGAGCCGATTCCGCCATCACGGTAGCCATTGGCGAATTTCCAGGACAGAGATGCATATGGGATTGAGCCCTGACGATATGGAATCCTGCTTCTTGCAGTTTGTGCGGAAGCCGCAGGGCATAGGCCGGATCTAATCCGAGATTGATGAACATCTGGCACATGGCTCGGTTCACCCTTCCTTGCGGGGTCTTTGGCTCTGGTTCTGGCAATGTTGCCGAGGTGAAGTCCGGTTCTTCCAAGAGTGCCCAGCCTCCTGGCTTGAGGAGAGCATACATTTTTTCCAGTATGGTCCTCTCCTCTTGATTATGAATCAAAACATACCGGCTATGAAGGAGATCAAAGGATTGTTCCAAGGGGACATCAAGAAAGGAGCCTTGGTAAATCTGAACAGGAGGAGAACCAACCTTGTGAAGATACGCGATTTTCTTGTCGACACCCACTGCCAGTCCTGTCGGTCCTACCTGATTTCCCATCCAACGCAAAATGGATCCTGCCCCTGCGCCCACCTCCAGACAATGCCACCCTGGTTGGATTCCTATTTCTTCCAACAGTCTGATGGTCGTGGGATCGTTCGCGGCTTCAACCAATTGTAGTCGTTGAAATTCCCGCTCTTCAGATTTGTTGTCGAAAATATACTGATTCATCACCCTTCCTCTGCTGCCGGTTGTTTCATGATATCCAAGGCCGCCTGGCATCCGGCTAGATACCCTGTCGCCCAGGCCCATTGAAAGTTAAACCCGCCGATGCGGCCATCGCAGTCCAACATTTCCCCAATCACATAGAGCCCCGGCACATACCGAGAGCCCATGGAATGGACAGATATTTCTTCCAGAGGGACACCTCCGGCCGTGACTTCGGCAAAGTTCCATCCGCGTGATCCGATGACGGGAAGATCAAGATGGGTGAGTGTTCGGACCAGATTCCGGCGAGCCTCTTTGGACAAGAGGTTAACCGGAGTGTCAGAAAGCCCAGGTTCTTGGATGCTAACCAGCGTGCTAGCCACACGCGTGGGTAACCGTTCGGCTAACAGTGTGGAAACAAGTTTTCGCCCGGGGAGGGTGGCAGCCTGCATGAGCCATTTCTCCACATCCTGGTTGGAGAGGTGAGGGAAGCAGTTGAGATGAAGGCGGACAGTTTCTCCTTGCGCGGCTGCGCGAACCCAAACCCGGCTGGCATCCAAGACCACCGGCCCACTAATGCCGAAATGTGTCCACAACAAGCTGCCGGTGCGGCGATCGAAGGTTTTTCCCGCAATGGTAGTGGTGAGCGTGACGTCATGAGAAATGCCGGAAAGGGTGGCATGGAAAAACGCAGGCTCAAGAATCAAAGGAACCAAGGCAGGATAGGTGGCGGTGACGGTATGCCCCAACTGTTGGGCCAACCCCCAACCGGATCCATCGGATCCGGTTTTGGGGAGAGACCGGCCACCGGTCGCGAGAATAACTCGTTTGGCCCGAAGTGTTCCCTGGGAATGTTGGATCAAAAACTCCCCTCCTGTCCTGGTCAAATCTTGAACGAGGTGGTGCGTCAAAAGAGCAATGCCCAGTTCCTCGCACCGCCTGAGAAGCCCATCGAGCACGGTTCGGGCTTTGTTGCTTATGGGAAACAATTTACCGGTGGCTTCAGTCCGTAACGGGACACTCAAAGAACTAAACCATCGAACGGTGGCTTGTTCGTCGAAGCGTCGAAGGATCCGTTCAATCAGCTTTCGGTTCCCGTAGAAGTCGGACGCGGTGACACGTTGATTGGTGACATTGCAGCGTCCACCTCCGGATACCAGGATCTTAGCCCCGATGGTTTTGGCACCGTCCAGAAGGACAATAGAGAGATTCGGGTTCGTCTCCCCGGCGAAAATGGCGGCTGCCAGCCCTGCGGCTCCTGCGCCGATGATAGCGATGTCGGTGTCGGAAGGCATAGGCAATATCTGGAGCGAGTGAGAATTTATCGGAGTTGGGAGTCAGACGGTTTACGAAACAAGACGACATTCTTGTGCAAATAGATAATTTCCGCTCCCCATCGTGAGCGGAGCCATGTCCAGGTTTCGTGTGAAAAAAAGCAGACATGCGTGGGGTCTTTGAGGTAATACCAAGCGAGAAACGGTCGATTAGGTGGCGCCAGTTGGGTCATGATTCCCAATATGCCATCAATCTTCAGACGAGCCCATAACCGGTCCAATTCCAGCCCGGGATGGTGAAGATGCTCGGCCACTTCCGTGGCTGTGATGAAATCATAGGTCTGTTCCAGGAGAGCAGGATTGTACGCATAAAAGGGGTCGTAAATCGACAGAGTATGTCCGTATTCTTGAAGCATGAGTGAGAGGGTCGGACCGGGACCAGCCCCAAAATCCAATCCGGAACTATGAGGTCTCAGCCGACTGTGGAGTGGTTCGGCTAATTGGTTTAAAAACTTTCGATAGCCTGGATCTTCCAAATGGTTCTCATGGTGGTCGTAATGGACCTTTTCCTGTTCAGGCGATATGTAATAGGCGGGTGGAACGAAAATGAGTCGACAGTGTCCGCAGGAGAAGTATGGCCGGATTCCGTCGTTTCCCACGAATGTGGATTCCGGTTTGAGACAGAGTGGGCAACAATGAGAAATGGCGATGGGTCCCCCGCGTGGGAATTCAGGATGAATAAGGAGTGTGATGAGGGAAAATGGTCCACCAGGTTTGGACAACTGTCTTAGTATGTGATTTCTTCATGACAGGTCTCCAGGTGAGTTTGTATATTCCGGTGGGAGACGGGTCTGTGAATAGGGCATGTGACACGTATTGGCTTCTTCCATCAGCCCAGGCGATACAGAGGGGGGCGGTGGGATCCACATCTAATCGTTTTCTGGAAATTTCTTGCCCACACCTCACACACCAGCCGAATTTGCCGTTTTCAAGGCGTTGGAGGGCGGATTCGATCCGCTGCAATTGAATGAGTCGACGTTGTTGCGCGGATTGAGCCATCGCTTGTTGTTGGAGGGCATCCATTCGTGAGACGCGTCCGACCGTGGTCTGGTCCAGTTCCACTGGTTGGGCTGATTCCTGCCCGGTGGAGGATAAGGCCAACAGATCTCTCTGGAGGGTTAGGAGCGTTGCTCGAAAATGGTCGGACTCAGGAGTTGGCTGTGTCATGAGGGCAAAATAATCAAAGGGGACTACGTGTATCTTGTCGTAAAACATGGGTGCCCGGGGACAAGCCAGGAATAGTCTTGGTTTGGTCCATGGTCAAATCAATGTACCCCAGCCAGACCGGGAAAGGCCAATGGTCGACAAAAGGAATTAAGAGCAATCTTATCGCAAAGAGAGGAAAGAGAAGAATTATTGCAAGGTATGATCAGATTTCAGGAAGAGGTATTTTTAAAAAAGAAAGAGCTCTTTTCGGGGATGTCCGCCCATTAAAAGCCAAGAGTCGTATTTGTGACCTGCTCAGATTCACGGATCGTTCACCCAAACCCAACCGGGGGATTTGTGTATTATTCGAAATGCGGGGAATTTAATTCTGACCTATGGCGCGGCCATCGGGGGAAGCACCGCCTCTCTTGAATATGCGATCGCTGTCCTTCAGGCCAATGATATTTTCATTTGCGGACCTACGGATTGCGGTGCCATGGAAGCCTTGTTGCATCGGGAAAAACTTCAGAAGCTTCCTGCGGTCAAAGCGTGGCTGCAACATGTCGAGACCCTTATGCAACTATGAAAATTCTACGCGCGCATTTGCAGGGGAAATGTGTTGGTTCAACGCCATCATCTGAAGGCGCCTCCGGGGTTTACAACAGGATTGCGGCGGGTGGGGGAATTTTGGAAGTGAGAAGAATGGAGTTTTGATCAGATGGCGATTCCTGGAGTACAGGGCATGGGTATGCACCATCATTGGACCTCAGATTAAGGCGTGTATTATTGGCTATTTCTTTTGGGTAGACTGCCCGAAGTGAGCAATGGTATGAGCCATTACCAATTCGGGCTTCCCAGATAGAGGAGATGAAAAGTCTTGAGCAACTCGATGGTCAGCATTCACGCGTTATTTTGGCCATCGTTTCCATTCCTTACTTTGTGAATCAAACCACCATTGGGGGCCACTTAAGTAGATTCTTTTGTGGCATTCTAATGTTTCCTGGTGATTGTTTGGCCATTCTTTCCATACGTTATTTTGAGAATCAAACCACCAGTCCGGTCCATCAGTGTTCAAATTCTGATGTTCGTCGAGAGACCACTCTGGTTTTTGTGAGGGCCACTCTCTCCATTTTTGACTTTTTGAATCAAACCACCAGGTGGGTTGCTGAAGATATAACATCTTATGCCCTTCTAGGGTAATTCTCCCTTCACTGTCCCACAGATCGGCATGTTGTTGACAGAAATCAT
This sequence comes from Nitrospiraceae bacterium, assembly GCA_020632595.1. Taxonomy (NCBI): domain Bacteria; kingdom Pseudomonadati; phylum Nitrospirota; class Nitrospiria; order Nitrospirales; family Nitrospiraceae; species Nitrospiraceae bacterium. Next base: position 28,020 of record JACKFF010000020.1, read on the forward strand.
TGGTTGCCACTTTGTCTTGAGCCATCACATATGTGGCGAATGCGCTACTGAGTAAAAGAAGCATGGCTGTAATTCCATATTGTTTCATTGAGAGACTCCTTCTTTGAGCACGGTAAATTAATTAAAAATACTGCCTATTCACGCCCTTCTTCCTTCTCTTGGGATTTGGTGGAGAGGCAGTCCAGAGCAGGCCATTCTCTGAAATATTTAGAAGAGACGATGAATTATTTGAATGGTAATGAACGAATGGGTCCGGACCGTAGGGATAATTTTTTTAGAAGAACCCGGATTATGTCCAAAGGATAAGTCTTGGTCCCCTCACACGTCCTGAGGAAAGACCTTCTGGTAGTGTGGAAAAGATTGATGGGAATGGGTCGGGGGAGCAAGCGTTGAAATTACACGACGTCATTCCGGTCTCAAGGTATGTCTCTCTTGAGAAGCGGCGGAAATGTCATTTGTTCACAATCATACGGGTGGAGAGATTTATAAACGTGTCAGGGTGTTTTGATCAGTGTGGTGCAGGACCTCAGGGCGTCCCGCAATCTGTAACTGCGTATTTTCCTTATAGCTGAACTTCCATGTTTCATGAATGGTGACGGATAATTCATATCGCACTGTTTTCGAAGCCTCATCCAGATAGGGATTGGAGAGAATTCCATATACCCCGTTCCCCGCCTCAGCGGCCATGTGAAATTCTTTTGCGTCAGGCTCCGAAGTCCCGCCTGCATTCACCAGGACACCTCGAGGAACCATAAAACACCGCATGACCTGTTGACTGGCCGCATCCCACAACCAATATCCGACTTCTTCGTGAAACGGCTGTTCCTGAATCAAGGGCCAGGCCACAGTCGAGTAACGCAGACCATAGAGCACTTGCGAGCCATTAACGACAGGTCCGATTGGGTCAAACTGCAATCGTTCCCGATAATGAGTTTCGTGGCTGCCCTCTTTGGCCGGTGCGATGTCGACACCCGAATCGCCTTCCCAGGTTCCGGCCAGAGAAGTGAGTGGGCCCAAGTGGCGAATGATTTCCGCAGAAGTGAAGTCGGAATGGTGTGTTCCGGTCATCAGGAAAAGCTCCTTTCAGGAAAGTGTGAACAAAGAGGGCCCAAAGGCGAAGTGACTGGTGATCTGAGGTGAACGACTGTATCAAATCCTGCCAATGGTTTAAACCGTGTTTAAGGCCACCATATTCGAATTGACTGCATCCAACGGATACCGTGAATGGCGAGGCCTGCGAACTTGGGGACGCTCAGTTGTCTGGGTTTTGTTCTCAGGCAGCGTAGGACATGACCTGCGGCTTGATCGGCGGTCAACATCAGGGGCTTCCAGGACGCCTTGGGCAGCTTCGTATCCACATAGCCAAAGCGGATATTACTCACGTACACCCCATGTGATCGGAGTTTGAACCCCATGGAGACTAAATAATTACTAATGCCGGCCTTCGATGCCGTATAGGAAGGGGAGTCGGCGTTGTAAAAATCATCGGCGAGACTTGATAGGCCGATGAAGTGCCCCTGTTCTCGCTCAAGCCAGCCTGGGGCGAGGGCAGCCAGGGTCCGAACCATCGACGTGAAATTCACGTCAATGACCCGGGCTTCCTGTGAGAGGTCAGGAAGCGTCAGTCTTGAGCCAATGGCCGCGCAAAATATGCAGGCATCAAAAGGCCCTTCGTCCGCAAGAAGGGTTTCGAGAACCTGTGGATATTCGGGAGCGGCGATATCCTGTACGATATGCCGTGGGCCATCGGGACCAAGTGGACTAGGACTTCTTGAAAGTCCGACGACATGTTCGCCGCGGGCAATAAGGGCGCGGGTCACCGCTGCTCCGATTCCATCAGAATTGCCAATCAGAAGAATCTTCTGTGTCATTTAATGCCCAACCGAGATGGTGGGAGAAGCCTCAATCCTGACATGAAAAAGGTGGTAAGTGAAGAGGGAACAATCGGCAAGACTCTGATCTGTACATTGTTGCATGTGTTGGCTAGGATGGTTCGACAGATCGGCCGCCTCTGCTTACACGAGTATGAAAAAGAACATTACCGTGTTTGTGTCCTATGCCCGCGCCAATCGTGATCTGGCGACCCGATTGTTGAAAAAGTTTAAAGAGCAGGCTGCGCCCTCCAAGCAGTATCACTATACCTTCTGGCGGGATAGCGATATCCTGGTAGGCGAAAAATGGCACGAAGAAATTCAGCACGCTTTGGGAGAGTGCGACGTGGGTTTGGTCCTGATCAGCCCTGCGTTGCTCGGATCCCAATATATTCAGGATCACGAACTTCCCAGGTTTGTGAAGAGTGGAGGTCGAGCCGTCATTCCGGTCATGTTGCAACCCATCGATTTGGAACGTCATGATCTGAAAGGGTTGCTCCAGACGCAAATCTTTCGGCTGGATCGCCCCCGTTTCGCCTCTCCAAAAGCCTACGGAGAATGTTCGGGTTCTCATCGTGATCAATTTGCGTTGGAATTGTTTGGGCAGGTTGAAGCCCGTCTGGATAAAATGGTGGCCAAATAATCCTTGAGAGGGCGGAGTAACCAGGCCCTATCCCTACGAAAGAAATTTCTATTATTCAATGAAGAGCAAAAAGAAATTCCATGCCTGAACCTACAATCATCTGCCCACAGTGTAAAACGGAAATCAAACTGACTGAGTCGCTCGCGGCCCCTCTTCTCGAAGCCACCAAGCGGGACTTCGAGCAACGACTTGCTCAAAAAGATGCCGCAGCCGCCAAGCGGGATGCGGCCTTGCGTGAGCGCGAAGCTCTGCTGGCCAAATCTCAGGAAAGGTTCGAAGAGCAAGTCGCTGACAAGCTAAAACTCGAACGCAGCAAAATTGTGGCGGAAGAAGCGAGAAAAGCCAGGCTGGCGCTTGCGAATGATCTCGATCAGAAATCTAAAGAAATACGTGAGATTCAAGAAATTCTTAAACACAAGGATGAAAAGCTTGCCGAAGCACAAAAAGTTCAAGCTGATTTGCTCCGTAAGCAACGGGAACTGGATGACGCCAAACGCGAATTGGATCTCACCATAGAAAAGCGCGTCCAGGAGGGACTCGCAGCCACCAGGGATCAGGCCAAAAAAGAAGCCGAAGAAGGGCTCAAATTTAAAGTCATGGAGAAAGAGCAGACTATTGCGTCCATGCAAAAACAAATTGAAGAACTCAAGCGTCGTGCTGAACAGGGATCTCAACAACTTCAGGGCGAAGTCCAGGAGCTCGAACTCGAAGCGATGCTCATCTCCAAATTCCCCCTGGATCAGATTTCACCGGTGGCCAAAGGCGAGCATGGCGGCGATGTGCTGCACCGGGTTGCCGGTTCATTCGGGCAAGCCTGCGGAACCATCTTGTGGGAATCGAAGCGAACCAAGAATTGGAGTGATGGCTGGCTTATCAAGTTACGTGAGGATCAGCGGCAGGCCAAAGCTGAAATCGCGATCATTGTCAGCCAGGCTCTCCCCAAAGAAGTAGAAGCATTCGAATTCATCGACGGCGTCTGGGTCACCCATCCCAAGGTCGCCCTGCCGCTGGCCGTTGCCATGCGTAATACGCTTATGGAGGTGGCAGGCGCCCGGCAGGCTTCGGAAGGGCAGCAAACTAAAATGGAAATGGTCTATCAGTATTTAATGGGTCCGCGCTTCCGGCAACGGGTTCAAGCGATCGTCGAAGGGTTCTCCTCGATGAAGGATGATCTTGATAAGGAGCGGAAAGTCATCATGAAGCAATGGGCTAAACGCGAAGAGCAAATTGATCGGGTGATGATGGCGACTGTGGGCATGTATGGGGACCTGCAAGGCATTGCCGGAAAGACGTTACAGGAAATTGAAGGACTGGAACTTCAGGCGTTAGACGCGCCGAAGGACGAATCCGACGGAAGATTATTGTAAACTTCTGCTCACTCTCCTGCTACCATCAGAAAGCACCTGGCATTTAGACGATCACACCGGTATGGACTTCCACGCCAAAATCTTACAGTTTGATTGCAACATTCTTGTGAATCCTCGTGTGATTCACCAATATTTCTCTCCTTTGCAGGACCCCATCGTTTCGGGCTTTCTGTCGTGTGGCCTTCGGACCTGAACCGTATTTAGTTCGTTGTCGCGCCATTCCTCTCCTTTTTTAACAATCTAAAAAAACCAATGGACCGAAGGGGGTCCGTTCCAGTGTCCTACCCATTGCGGTCTCACAGCCTACACAGTGGGTTGGGGAAATTTGGGCATCTCCGCTGTTTAAGAAGTGATGCAAATTGCCTCACTTTCATCCTTGAAAGAAGAAAACCTTGGGTAAATACCACTTTTACACTGGCACGCAATTTGGAGTGACTTATGGAGACGGGGATCAGCCAGGCCTATATCACCAGCAAAGGAGACGGTCCTAATGCAATTAATATTGAGGCAAAAGATTCAATCGAGAGTCTGGATCATCGTTGCCGCGGTTTCTTTCGTCTGTGCCTCGGCTTGGGCGGGCAGTGCCGGGGATCTCCAGCCGCGGGTCCCTCCCGATCGCATGGAACAGGCGCTGTCCTTTACAAATCCCTTTACCCCTACAGAGGAATTTATTGCGAGCGGGAAAAAACTCTATGAAGGCAAGGGCTGGTGCGCCTTTTGTCATGGCTGGGAGGGGACAGGGGCACCGACTGCAGGTCGAACCTTTCCTCCTGATATCAAAATGCCGACCAATTTTGCAGATGCGGCTTGGCAGGCAGCCAGAAGTGATGGGGAACTATTCTGGGTTTTGATTCATGGGAGTCATGGGACCGACATGGTGCCATACATGCCGCAGTATATTACGGATAAGGAGGCCTGGCAGATCATCGCCTATATCCGAACCTTCGGAGGAACTTAATGGTGCATCTATGTTCCTCAGAACACACGCAGTCGTGTGAAAGGATTTCATCTCGTATTCATATGTACAGAGGAGGGGCATCATGGGGGAACAACAATTCAGAACAAGTCAGATGGTAGGCTTTGCGGCGCTACTATTGGCGGTAGTTGGGGGATGTAGTCATTACGGAAACCACGAAATATCTAAATCGGCCAAGGCGACCATTCAAGGATGCACGGATCCGGCCATTACGGGAACCGCCACTCTCAAAGAATTTGAATCTGAAGAAGGCATCAAGAAACTGTATGTCCAGATGGAGGTCAAGGGGTTAAAGGATGGGAAACATGCGGTCCATATTCATGAGGTTGCCAGTTGCCAGCCGTGTGGGGCTGCGAAAGGCCATCATGATCCCGGGCCCTTTGGCAAGTCCACACCTGACGCGCCGGACTTCAATCATCCCTTTCACATGGGTGATTTGGTCAATATCACGGTAATCAACGGGGTGGGGAAACTGCATGCGGTGACCACCAGGGTTGCGTTATCGGATGGCCGGTTGAGCGTGTTTGATGAAGATGGAAGTGCATTTATCATCCACACCAATGAAGATCTCTATTGCGATCAGGATAGCGAACTCAATCCGGGATGTGCCGGGGGTGCTCGTGATGCCTGTGGAATCATTGAGCCGGTAACCTCAACGTAGGCGGAACGTGCGAGATTTGGCCGGAGGTCCATATGAAGAAGTTGGGATAGGCCTCGTGTGGGTGTCGAATGCCCTAGAAAAGAAGGCACAAGGAGGAACAATGAGACAGGCATTTCAATGGGCGAGTGGATTTATCTTAGCGCTGGTGGTGAGTGGATCCCCGGTGCTGGCACAGGAACATGGGCACCAACAGATGATGAAGCCTCGGGTCCCTGCGGATAAGCTGGCTGAAGCCAAAGCGCTGCAGAGCCCGTTGCCGTCCTCGACGGACATTATCGAAAAAGGCAAATCCATTTATGAAGGGAAGGGTGGGTGCGCCAATTGTCATGGGGTGAGTGGACGTGGCGATGGTCCAGGTGCGGCGACTCTCAATCCCCCGCCTCGTGTTTTCCGGTCACATGGGTTTTGGAGACATCGGTCTGAAGGGGAAATTTTTTGGGTGATCAAATATGGATCGCCTGGGACCGGGATGATTCCGTTTGGTGGCATGCTTTCGGATGAAGAGATTTGGACCGTGATGCAGTATGAGGAAAGTTTTTCCGGAGGACCACATGGCGGAGGCGGAGGTCATGAGGGTGGAGGACGACACAACGGAGAAGGGATGATGATGAAACACGGCAATAGCCGGGAAGGGCATGGGAAGCAATCCGGAGCCATGGCCATGGCTGACCAACAAACTGGACTCGGTGATGGTGGGATTCAGGACAAGATGGCGAAAGCCAAAGCTGCCCCGATTGGGATTACTGAGGCCATTGCCGCAGCTAACACCCATGTGCCAGGAACGGTGTTAGAAGCCGAGTTTGAAGCAGAGGAGAATCAGGCTTTTTGGGAAGTAGAAATTGCCACCGAGGGCGGCAAACTTATCGAAATAAAGGTGGATCACCAAACCGGCGCAATTCTCTCATCGGAAGAAAAAACCACGAAAGATGGCAAGAAATCCATGCGACATGGAAAAGGCAGAATGCATCAGGATCCGAATGCCGAAGATGGGCATATGGGTAGTGGAGGCATGAAAGGCGGTCATATGGGCGGTGGAGGCATGAAAGGCGGTCATATGGGTGGTGGCATGAACTAAGGGAGCAGAATAGCCTGTGGCAAGCCGGAAGGTGGATAAAGGAATACCTGTAAATCAAGGCAAGGGGGGGAAGGTTGAAAAATTTTGGATTCGGTCGCTTCTCCAGACGTGGAATCATCAATGGGGGGTTGTTTCTAACCTGGGTATTCTTCGGAATGGTTTTGCCCGCAGGAGC